>NZGF01000066.1 GCA_002690915.1 Crocinitomicaceae bacterium | reverse complement strand
ATATTATTAACCTTTATAATTTCTCATGAGAAAACTATTTACTTTTTTGTTAGCGGTACTAACAATCGGGCTACATGCCCAAGAAGCAGAGCAAGATTCTATCTTGACTCAGCAATTAGACGAGGTGGTTGTCACATCTCGAGTTATTGATGTTGCTAGAGAGCGTGTTACACCTGTTGCGGTGTCATCTATTTCTGCTAGTGACATATCATTGAAAGTTGGAAACCAAGAGTTTCCAGAAATCATGAACAACACTCCTGGCGTTTACGCTACTAAACAAGGGGGTGGTTATGGAGATTCTCGTATCTCTTTACGTGGATTTGACCAACGTAACACATCATTCCTTATCAATGGGCAACCTGTCAATGATATGGAAAACGGATGGGTGTATTGGTCAAATTGGCAAGGATTAACAGATGTTGCTTCTGGTATTCAAATCCAGAGAGGTCTTGGAGCGTCAAGACTTGCAGTTCCGTCTGTCGGTGGTACAGTCTCTATCTTTACTAAAACCGCTCAACTTAATGAGGGTGGTTCTATCACTCAAATGGTAGGTAATGATGGTTATAGAAAGACTGCGGCTGTCTACAACACAGGGAAGAGCGACAAGGGGTTTGCAGCATCTGTCCTTTTATCTAAGTGGCAAGGAGATGGTTACGTTAATTTTACAGGTGGAGAAGGATTAACCTACTTTTTTGCTCTTGGTTACGACCCCGATGACTCCGCTCACGCATTCAACCTATCTGTACTTGGTGCGGGTCAATGGCACCACCAACGTTCAGCTTGGGTGTCTATTCGAGACTATCAGAATTTTGGTTCAGAGGGTATCGACAGAAGATGGAACACCAATGGTGGTTACTTGAATGGAGAGGAGTACAATATCAGACGTAACTTCTACAACAAACCACTTGCTACGTTTAACTGGGATTGGGACATTTCTGACAATGTTCAGTTGAACACATCTCTTTACGGTTCCGCTGGTCGTGGTGGTGGAACAGGACCTAGAGGTAATTACTTCCGAAACGACAACATCAACGTTTACCCTTTCAGACAAGACTTAACCGAGCAACTTGCACAGGGTAAAGGCGTTGCAGCAAGGGATTCAAATGGATTCATTAACTTTGACCACATTGTTGGAGTTAACAGAATTACAACTGAGGGATATGATGGTCCTATTAGTGGCTTTGCTGGACAAAAAATCGGTGGTAACACAAATCCAGGCGGTAATGTAAATCGAGCTGTTCTTGTGCGTCGTGCATCAATGAACTCACATGACTGGGTTGGTGCTATTTCCTCTTTAGATATTACTTCTGGCAAAATGAAGTATTCTATTGGAGTTGACTTACGGAATTATAAAGGGTATCACTACCGAGTCTTAAATGACCTTTTAGGACTTGATGGGTATTATTCTGGAGGAAACAGAAACAGCGCAGGACAGATTATTAACACTACTGTTGAGGCTAGTCCATTCAAAAACACAGGGATTAGAGGTCCAAAGATTGACTACTACAACATCGGAAACGTAGGTTGGAGAGGATTAAACGGTATGGCTGAGTATACTGACGAGAAGTTCACTGCGGTGTTACAAGTCGGTACATCAACTCAAAGCTATCAGCGTGAGGATTATTTTGACCAACCAGCCAATCCTATCTCTGACAAGAAGAACATTGCTGGTGGTTACTTAAAAGGTGGTTTTAACTACAACTTGAGTGATGTAAGTAATGTTTTTGTTAATGGAGGACTTATTTCACGTCAGCCATTGTTTGATGCAGTTTTCCCTAACTACGCAAACGCAATCAATCCTAACTTACAAAACGAAAAAGTAAATTCGTTAGAGGTTGGTTATGGATTCAACAACGGAAAGTTTAAGGCAGATATTAATGCTTACTCTACAGTATGGGGTAACCGATTTATTTCTCGTTCTTTAACAAACCAACAAGGTGTTGACGGCTTCGCTCAGTTCAATGACATTGACGTTGTACACAACGGTATTGAGTTTGAAGGTAGGTATTTTTATTCTCCTAAGACGTCTTTCAAAGGGATGTTATCTATTGGGGATTGGAGGTACACTAAAAACTTTGAGGCAGAGTTATTTGATGAAAATCAAAACCTTATCGGTAATGGTACTCTTTATACTAAAGGTGCTAAGGTAGGGGATGCTGCTCAGTTTACTATGAGTCTTCAAGCCGACCACAGAATTGGTGACTTTGCTAAGGTAGATTTAAACTACCGCTTTGTAGATGGTCTGTATGCTGATTATTCTATTACAGATTCAGATTTTACAAATCCAGACAACAAGGGTGCATTAAAACTCCCTTCTTATGGATTGTTTGATTTGGGTGCTACTGTTTATTTTAGCCCAAGCTTTAGCTTACGTGCTAATATGAACAATGTATTTGATACTACTTACATTGCAGAGTCTAACTCTAATATTCACGCTACACAAGGCTCTAGCACTTGGAATGGTGTCGATGTTAGGAACTCAGTATGGTTCGGATTCGGACGTACTTGGAATGCTTCTTTGAAGTATCGATTCTAAAAACAGAAAGGGGAGCTTTAATCGGCTCCCTTTTTTTTTAATATAACCACATTACTTCTTGCGGCTTATCTGGGTCTACATCTACATGTATAAATGTTTTCGCTACCCCTACTCTTCGAAAGTTGTATTTCATAAACAACCAAATCAAGTGAAAACGGTCCACGCTACTTTTTACAGATATATCTGCCGCGTAACCACGCAGATGACTCGAGTCTTTTTTACCACCAGCCATAAGGTTCTGAGACTTAGAACGATAGCCAGAATTTATTCTCATAGGCTTTCCGTATTCTTTCCTCACCTCATCAAGCATCTGAATAAGAGTTTCACACATGTGTTTCTCTCCGCTTCCAGGCTCATCTGGGGAATCAAACTCTGAATACTTAAAATATTTAAAACTCATTTATTATTGTACCGCTCTTACTGCTGCTATAATATCTTCTTCTTTTACTTCCAGTTTGAAACTTAGGTTTGCATTCCATTGTTTTACAGGTTCGCTACCTTTATAAACAATAATAACAGGTACTGCTTGGATTTGTGATTTCACTTCATTGTTCTGGTCCTCTAAATAAGCAAACTTGTACTTGACACTTGACGGCAAGTCTGTTATTTTAAAATCATTAACCTTGTTCCATTTCGCGTTTATTTGCACGACAGTTATGTTTTGAGCCATTGCCCCAAAAAAAACTATCATCAAGAGTGTTGTGAATATATTTCTCATTGTCTTTCGATTATTTCAAATAATTTACTTTCTATGCGATCTAGCTTTGCGCTATTTTCATCCACTTTTTGCTTAGTATTCATGATAGTCTCACGAATAAGTTGGTCTTTTAAATCGTATTCAGCCCTCGTAATTGTAGGCTCTGGCAAGTCTTTAGCCACCTCGATTTCTTTTTGTAAGGCAAAATACATTGCAACTAAAGACACTACTCCCCCTACAACCATAATAATGGTTTTTAAATCTAAAGTTACTTCTGTTGTTTCACTTATCTTTGACATGGTTTATTTGTTTTTTCTTTTTAATGATTTAACTCGCCTTGGTTTACCTGCTGGTTGTCCAATTCGTTTCTTTTGTGCAATTCTTGATTTTTTCTCTGCTGCTGTCATCTCTGACGCAGTCTTTGGCGTCTTCTTTGAAACCCTCTTTTTAGGGCGGCAGTAAGGTGTTCCTCTTTTTTCTCCCTTTTTCCTTCCGCATGATTTACCTGTACGGACATCTGTCCACTCTTCTTTAAACCATCTTTTAAGGGCCAGTCCTTTTTTCGTCTTCCTAACGGCCATTATTTTCTTTTTCTCTTAGTAGTCTTCTTCTTTTTGCCTCCAGTACCCCAGTTAGATGCTCCTACCTTACGGCATTTAGCTATTGCTCCAGAAGCGTATGCTGAAGGGAACACTCTATATCGTGCTTTGACTTTATTGTAACATGCGTCTTTTTTGCTCATTATTCTCCGAATTTTTTACCAAAACCTTTACCAAATGTTTTACCACTTGATTTACGTCTTTTTCTTTCTGTGTTGATTTTTTTAGCTTTGTTAATCTTTTCATTTGGCATACCTAAATTCCAGGTACTCCATCCTAATGCAAGTGCAATTCTCTGCCAAGCTTCGTTGTCTTTGTCAGAGGCTTCTTTAATACCTCTAGTCATTTGTATTACCTTATCTAGTGGAACATTAACACCAAAGGAGGTTAAACTCGCTACAATGTCATATCCTGGGTTGTCGATGTCATATCCAAGGTCATCGATAATTTCTTTATTGTATTTATAGTTCTGATATGCGCCTTGATAAAGTGTTCTTGCTTTAATACCAATAGGAGCTGAAAGGTTCAATGCTTGTACCATTGTGTATGCGTGGTCGGCTTTAAATCCTTTTTTCTCTTGCTTTATAAACTCAAGGATTACGTTTTTAACTGTACTTACAATAGCTCCATAATACCCTGTACCTCTAATCAACGTGTCTATAGAGTTGTTTATTGTTCTAAGAACCTTTTCATCTTTAGTTTCTTCTTCCTCTTCATCATCTGGTGCGTCAAATAAGAATGCAAACAGAGCTTGTTGCATAGCGGTAAACATTAAGTTTTGAGCTACTCCATAGTAGGCTATCTTGCTTATGTTTGTTTTTAAATCTCCTCTTCCATTTTTTATATCCATAATAGATTTTGCAATAAGTCTGTAATACTGCATCGGTGTATTTTGGAACGCAAGGAATACACGGCCAATAGAGTTTGTCTGTTGCATCGATAACCTATCTGGACGAGCTGACTGCTGTGACTCTTCAGATATTTCTCTAAAATCTAAAAACGCTTGGTCTCTTGCTTCCTGTTCTGTTAAACCTTGTTTCAAGTAAGAGTTCTTTCTGTTTCTGTAGAAAGATGCTCCACCAAAAGATATTGCAAAACTATCCCCTAGCTGTGTTAATGTAAAACCAGCCTTGAGTATCTTATTGATTGCTCCTCGCATACCTTCAACACCACCCTTGCGGAGTTCATTAGCAAGAACAGCAGCCTCAACTTCAGTTTTCAATCCTCCACGTCTTTGTTTCAAGTAGTCTGAATTAAAGATAAGTGCAAAGTCTTTAGCAAACTGAGGCGTATTAGCAAATGCCTTGGCCGCGGCAAGAGGATTATTGTCCGACCAGTTCATGTAGTTTATGTTTGATATAGTCTGAAGAACAGCAGAGCGCCTGTTAAGGAACATGGTAACAGCAACAGAGCCAGTAAGCCATTGTTGAAACCTGTTCATCTCCTTGTTCATCTTCTCAGGTATAGCCTTGCCTTTTTCCATCCTGTATAGCATATCATCCAAGGCTTTTCTGTAGTCTTCTCCAAAGTGACCTTCAAGCTTGTTTCTGTTGTTGTCAGAGAATATAACATCTACATTCTCTTTCCATTCAGACAAGTATTCTGCTCTTTTCAACCTATCGATAATAGAGTTCATATCATCAAATATAGAGCCTACTACCCAGTTTGGTGAAGGTTCGATCCAAGAATTATCTAACTCTGTTATCTCCATTAAATAGTTTGCATAGGCTTCAAACTCTGGATTAGAACGAACGATAGCTAATAGTGCATTTTCGTCAGCTTCGTTTATAGATAGAGATGTGTTTGAAGCTCCAGCTTTCTTGTATAGGTATACTCTTATAGCCTGGTCGTTTGTGTAGTTTTTGTATCCAGATTTTTTATTTAGAGACTTTTTAACTACCTCATACTCTTTATTGAGGTCCTTGAAGTCTCTTGATATTTTCTGTCTAGCAGAATCCATGGCATGGTTTGCTCTATTGAACGGGTCTATCAAGTACTTCTTATAGAATTTAAGTTGAGCATCTCCAATCTTACCTTTACCTAATGTGGAGTACAGTAAACCAACAAAGTCATCAGCAGATGGAGAAAGTAGTCTCCATTTTTTGTTTCTGTTAGCAGCCATAATTTTAGCTGTAGACTGAGACACTTGTTCTTTTACAGGTATACTAGTCAGTGACTTTAGTATATTACCCATAGACAGGTCCAAGAAATTTTCTTTAGACTTTACATCTACACCCTCATCGATACTGAACATTATAGCACCCTGTTCTTTTGCTCTAAGTGCAATCTCTTGGTATCTTGAATTTATAGCTCCAGTCTGGTAGTTAATGTCTTTGTACTTTCCACCTTTCATTAAAACTCTAATCTTTTTAGAGTCCATGGTGTTGGATATACCATCATCTACTATCCCAGACTTGTAAGACGAGTTAGGCATTTTTCCTGTTATAACAGATTTCAAGAATGTTACGTCTTGAAAACCAGTGGATATTAAATGCTCTATCCTAACAGCCTCCGTTTTAGGTCCTATTACGCTCCCTCTATACGTTATAGACGCTAAGTCTTTTAGCCCTCCAGAAGTATCAGAAAGTAATCTAACAGCATATACTATTCGCTCTGCTCTTTCTTGTTTTGACACACCTTTTTCCGTTACATAGGAATTTAAAAGACTGAGCTCTAACTTAATTAAATTTTCTTTTAACTTATTGTACTCCTTAGCTTTGTCTACTTCTTTTTTTACATAGTCTATCTTTTGTTGCTCTGTATAAAATTCAAACTCTGGATTGCTTGATTTTTTTGGTCTTTTGTATAAGTCGTTTATTCTTGAACTTAATTGACTAGTATAAAAATACTTGGGATCTATCTTTTTTTCAGACAATATGTTATTTATGTTGTCTATATATATATTTTGTTTAGCATTAAATTTTATTTTTTTTCCTTTTTTAACCAAAGACTCTGCTTCAGAAGAAGCCATCATGACATTCAGTTTCTCTTCTTCAGTCCCATCAACTATTTTTGCAGAAGGATGTATACCTTCTGCCACCTTGTTCCTTTTGTTGTCTTTAAATATGTAAGCTCTTTGGTCAAAAGCAAACAATCCTCTTATTCTAGCAGTGGTTATCCCTTTAAATTTAGGAAATCTGGAGGCCATTTCTTGCCCATGTTTAGCGGTTATTCTGACTCCATCTAAAGTGAGCTCGTTTCTACGCCTACCTGTTTTGTTGTGAATATCCAATATGTCTTTTGCTTCAATACCAAACTCCTCGAGCTTTTCTTTAAGAATTGGGTCGTTGTAAAACAATTGTCTCATTCTGGCAGTTGTAGACGACTCTTCCATAAGCTGAAGTATCATTTGATATAGTTTAGCTTCGGTATCTTGGTCTACGTCTACATAAGGATACAGTCTTTTGAACTCATCTTTAAACTCTTCAGAAAACTCACTGAAAGGTATCTCTTTGTCTAGTATTTTTTCTTCCTCTTTAAATGAAAAACTAAACATATTAGGGCTTTTACCAGCGGCAAGGTCGTTTACCGCAACCACAGAAAAGTCATTGTCTTTCATGTGTTGACGTATGGCTGTATTGGATACAAGTTTTCCAAACATATCAAGCATGGCTCTTCTTGTTTGAGACTGTGGACTCTTAGGTTTTATCTCTGGATTGTGTGTTCCATCTTCGTTTATACCTAAAGCATTCAAAAAGTCTTTTTCTGTTATATCATCTCTTAACACAAAAGGCTCTAGTCCAGCTCCTTTCTTTCCAATGCCCTCTTGTGCGCTAACAAGTCTTTTGTTTTTCGTGTAAAACGCCTCAAGTATTTTTCTAGGCAATCCTGTGCCTGTGCCAATTAACTTCTCAGATACAGCAAGCTCACCTTTTTTTCCTACAATAGCTCCTTGTGGCATTATAGATATTAAAAGTTTTGATATTTCAGCTATCTTTGGCGCTGTATTTTCAAGCTCTGTAGTGTTTAGGTTTTGAGAGGCTTTTTGTATTACAGATTCTCTTACGTCAAAGAACTCTGATAATGTTCCTGTAACAAGATTCGGAGTTTTCTTAAATATAAGATTATCTAAGCTTATATTATTTATTTTTTCATTAGCCTCCTTGACGGCTTTTGTTTGATTAGCCTCATCAAGTAGTGACACAGGGTTTACAAGCCCTTCATCTATATCTTCCTCTGTGTATAACTCTCTGTCGATGTCTTCTGTAAAATCGTAGAAGTCAGAAAGCCCTATTTGTTCATCTGCTTGAACTGAATAAGTTTCCTCTGCAATATCCCCTTCTCCTAATACAGCTCTCATTCTGTTTCCTAACTGAGCGTTTATATACCCATACAAGCTATCATTTACAGACGGGTCAAAAATCTGTATATATCCAGGTCCAAAACCTCCTTCTTTGAGTTTCTTACCCTTCATCATGTTAAAGTAAACTTCAGAAGCAAAATCGTCTATATTAAAACCAGGTAAGTTTGTTAAATCAACAACCCTTTTGTCTTGAGTCAAAAATCTTCTAGCCTTAGCCTTGACCATAGACTCTACGGTCTGTGATATTCTTAAATCAAAAGGGTCAAACCCTTCTGGATTACTACCAGCAGCATCCAAAGTAGCTTTAAAATCTCTTGATGGAGCAGTTTTGGTTTCTCTTTCAACTGGAGTTATTTCTTGTTCTTGCTCTAATTTGTCAAGTTGTGAGTAATACTGGTCACTATCTATTTCTCCAGAAAAATATCTTTCTTCAAGTTTTTCTACATTTTCTTCATAACTGAACTGGGCTTTCGCTATAGCATCCTCTTTAGTAAAGTCTAATACCTTTTTAGCAGACTCACTAAGCTTTCCTGTTTTAGCTGAATCAGAGTATTCTTTTATAAAATTAAATACTTGTTGGGCATTATCAAAACCTATCTCGAAATCTACTTCCTGTGGCCTAAATTTATTTACCGTATTCTTTACAAGTTTAACTATTTTTTCAATTAGAGTATCGTCATATTCAAGCTTGTTTTTAACGAGATTATCTGATAGTACTGTTAAATACTCCGTATTGTATTCCCCTCGTTTTTTATAACCCTCCATAAGCTCCTCCATAGCCTCTCTTTGCCTCTTATTTAATAGGTTTTTTATTTCAGAGACAAACTCACCTTGTTTTGCGGCATCTCCTATTTGAGAGTTTAGTATTGGATGAAGAACTTCATGAGCCCCTATATTCACTTGTAAGGTATTTGTAGCGGCTTCTTTATTTATGTATATTGTTTTGGTGTTTGGGTCGTAAAAACCACCCGCTATATCAGCTTTGTCTTTTTGTGCTTCAGGCAAAACGCTTTTAAACTCCTCAGTTGTCTCAAAGACTTGTTGTTCGACGCCCAATGCTTTAGCTATAGGAGCTGAAAATTCAGTTGACATTTCAACTTTCTTTGCTGGCTCCATAAATATAAACTTATTCTCTTCAGACAGTTTTTCTATCTTTTTCCCAAAAAGTTCTTTAGACATGTTAGATGGATTGTTTTTTAACACACCCTCCATCTTTTTTATTTGATCTAAATTAGATGCATAAGATTTTATTTGCTCTTTACTCATACCCTCTAGAGTCTTTCTTACATATCTCTTTTTGTCGTATATGTTTTTTTCTTGTTGACGTATTGACTGAGCTATTACATCTGCCTCTTGTGACTCTGGGTCAACCATGCTTAGGTCCGCCTCGAGAGCCGATATTAAGTCCGAATAATCTTGTATTTCTTTTTTGATTGGAGCTGGGGTAAGTATATTTTCTGCTACGCTCCTCATAGCGTCTTTAGGTGTGGCTATCTGACCTATAGACTGGATAGTTCCTCCAGTAAAGCCACCAATAACAGCAGCGTCAACAAGTCTATTATATACATCTTCTGTTTTAATCTCTTTATCTAGTATAACGGCATCGCTCATCATAACAATGGCTTCTGTAAGAGCCTCAGAACCAGCTTCTCCCAGAGATGATATACCTATTTTTTTAGCCAAAGACTTCATTGTTTTGTCGATGTACTGTTGTGCAGCTTCTTTTCCTGTGTTTGTTTTTATTAAACCAGCGCTTTTCAATATACCTCTTGTAGCTATTTCTGTAAAAGCTTCCGCTGTACCAGTAGTGAGTGCATTAGCTAGCAATCTTCCTGTTGTTTGTTCTGGATTCTCTCTGAGTTCTTCATCGAATTTATTTCCAGCAGAAGAGGCTCCTAAAGTTATTATACCTCCAACTCCAGTACCAGCGGCTACTATAGAAGGTAGGGATTCAAGCATTCCACCGACAGTCATTTCAGCGGCCTCTCCAATATTTCCAGCCAATATAGCCTCTCTAATGCTTTCGTTTTCAGTTGACCTGACATGCTCAGAAAGTAATTTTTCAGCTTTTTGATAATCAGCTGTTCTTGGGGCCAATGAGCCTGGAATATAAAGATTATCTAAAGCGTCTTTATAATTCTCCCTATCTTCTTTTGACATTTTTCCATCAACAAGCTCCATTCCAGAAACAAGAAGAGAGTTTTTTAAATTCTCGACTCCTTTCCCAAAAGACACAAAGCCTCTAGCTGTTCTTGCTAATAGCGACTCCAATAAACCAGGTTCCTGCGTGGAATCCGTATCGGGTGCTGCAACCTCCGCCACAGGCGCACCCGCCTCCTGTGGTTCTATCTTTACTTCTTCAACCTGCTCTACAGGCTTTTCTGTTTTTATTTCTTTTAATTCTGGGTTGTTGCTAAAAAGCTCCTCTACAGTTATATTTCTTTCAGAAGCAATACCTTGCAGTTCCTCTATAGTAAACTGCTCTCCATACATTTCGTACATATTATCTTAGTAAATTTGATTTATTGAATCCAGGAACACCCGACGTTATCATCTTACCTAGTATACCTCTTAATTTATCTTGAGTCATATCCCCTATAGGTACGTAAACATCACTTTTTGTTTTGGTAGTCATTTTACCCGTGTTGTCTGTGAGTTGATAACCTATAACATCTCCAGCTTCATCATATCTCGGGTCTGCTTTTATGTTGAGCTTCGCTACGTTTGCCAAGAATATATCGTCTACTTGCTTAACAAAATCTGGACCTTTTTTGGCCATAGAACTAATATCCGTAAGCCATGTCATGTCATCTTCATTTAAATCCCTCATTCTTCTACCAGCTATCTCTTGGTCTATTCTTGATTTTTCTTGCTCTGGAGAAAGTTTTAACGCTTTTATTCTTTCTGTTTCAGCTTTATATCTGTCGATAGCAGATGTGTCTGGTTTTATTTTATCCCCAAACTGCTTAGAAGACTTAACCACTTGGTCAGCTACAAAGCTAATTAATTCTTCTTCAGACATTCCTATGTCATCCGAAACTTCCCCAGCTATTCTTCCAATATAAGATTTTAACGCTGGCATTTCTTTAACAAAATCAAAAGCCTCTTGATAGCTCAACGCTTCTCTTTCATTTGTGGCTATCGATGTGAATAACGGTTGAGCTGTACTGTTGAAAACTTCAGCTATGCCCATTATGTTTTGTTGTTGCTCTTCGCTGTTAAAAGAAAACTTTTGACTAAAGTCAGTGTAGTTGTCGATATTATCCACAACATCAGAAAGAAGTAATGTTCTCTCTGCTCCAGACTCATCCTCATAAGCCACGTGAGTTCTTCCGTTTACCTCTTTTAAATAGTAATCCGATTTAGATAGCTTTTTAGCAAGATAAAACTTGTCTTTATCTGTATCTTTTATTTCTTCTTCTGTAAATTTATCTAGCACTTCTGGGTCTATATCTAGCTTATCCATTGCTAATATAGAATCTATTTCGTTTTTATACCTTAACTCTTCTGCATAAAACTTTTCTGGATTCTGTCTTTTAAGTTGCCTAGATGCTTTAGGATTTCTAAACGCGGAATACTCTTCGCTTATGTCATTTATACGCTGTGTAGTCTTAGCGTGAAAATCTTCTCTTTTTTCAGCCTCAAGAAGAGCTGTATTTTTATATGTTTCTTCGTTAAAGTCTGCTCTCTTTTTTATAGCTTGAGCCCCTAACTGCCCAGCAGTCAAGATACCTTGAGCTATTGCCTCACCCATAGCCAAGTCTCCAGTGGCATTGTATTTTATTTCTTTAGGATTTGCATAAGCCCCGTAGCTGTATGTTCCTGGTGTTACTCTTGGTAGTGCCATTTTATTATCCTTTATTTATTAAAGCAGAGCCTATACTAGCCCCAGCGCCCAACACGCCTCCTATGATTTGTCCAGCCATTGCCCTGTTAGCCGCTCTAATATCCATTGCCTGTTGACCGTATTGTTGTTGCATTGCCGAAACTCTTGATAAGTCGGCAACATCTCTTTGTTCTTGTGTTTGGAACATAAATGTTTGACCAAGTATGTCGGCCTCTTGCATTCTTTGAGCCTCTTGCATTCTCATGCTCATTGCTGTTTGCTCTCCTTGAGCTCTTAATCGAGCGTTTTGAGCTTCTTGTTGTTCTATCGATGCTGATATACCTTGTTTACTTCTTGCAGCTTCTCTTGCAAGTGCAGTGGCGCCACCAGCCGAACGCCCAGTAGCTCTAAGAACATCTAGTGTCGATGCTAATCCTATATCTGTTTGTTCCGCTTGCATTTCTGCTGCCTGTGTTGCAACTTGTAGATTTGCAAATGGATTCGTTATCATTGAGCTTAAATCAGAAATTCCAGAGTAAGGGTTTATAACAGCTTGTCTATTAGCAAGCATATTGTCAAGCTTACGGCCTTGAGCCGCTGCCTTCTCCTCCAGTCTCTTAGCTCTTGATTTACCAAATAATCCCATATTAGTAACTGTTTATATTATAATTAGTTGAAACTGAAAACAATTCTTTGTAATCAGTTGATGATGTTTGTATTTTCATTTTTGCAAAGAAACCTTTAATACCAGACACCTCGTCTCCAAACATTACCTCGTTAACAGACTCTGATGTATCGTTGAATAAGTTAGAGTAATATTTATTGTGTATTTTTTTGAACGCGGACATAATGAAATCTTGATTAGCTATATCGAAAGAAGCTATGTTTTCAGCTGAATCCGTATCGGTTTCTATATTAGTAATATTCCATGAATTTGTGCCTTCATAATTAACTGTGTTAAAGTTTTTAGACGCAGAAGGCTGTTCGTTAAATATAAAGTCAACACTTGATGTGCTTGACATTCCATAAAAGTTATTATGAATATCATTAGAATAATGCTCGTATATGTTTGTATTATAAAAAGTGTAAAATTTACCATCTAAACTCCCAGAAAATCCTTGAGGAATAAAACTATAAAAAGAAGTCCATCCTTTCACCCCCTCATCAAATGCTACTGTAAAGCTATTTGAAGGTCTTTTAGCTGTCAAAACTAAACTTTTATCATGTATATCCCAAGCCGTGTGTATTTCCGTAGCATCAGACAAGTTGTCTCTAAAATAGCTTCTCATACCGTAGTTGGATATTTCTGTAATACCATCTCTTGATAGACGAAGTACAGCCCCTTTAGGTTTGTCTACAAAATACTTTCTCCCAGCGTAGTGCGTAAAACTCTCTGGGTTTTTACCTATGCCGTAGTTTGTTCCGTAAGAAACAACATCCCCTAAAAACACATTAGATGTTGTTGATATTGGAATACCTTCAGCAGTGTATATAGCATCTTTGTCTATCTGAACATACCTAACTTTCTCCTCTTGGAATATGTTTAATATTTGGTCTTCAGCAAATAACTTTTGTATCGACCCTTGTTGAATATCAACTGAAAGGGTTATTGGTTTATCTATAGGGAACTGATTAGTGTTATTAATACCAGTCCTACTATTGTATATTCCCGAATAAGTTAAAGTGTTTTCTCTTGTTTGCTCTTGGTAAGATTCGTCAGTTATATGCGCCCTAACGCCATAGTCAACAGATTTTCCATTAAAATCACCTTTTATTCTTGATTCTTCTATATGAAACCTTTCGTCATCATCTTTGATTATGAAGCAATTAAAAAACTCTATTTCTTTTAAATAAGCCATTAAGGTTCTGGTTTAGGAT
Source organism: Crocinitomicaceae bacterium (assembly GCA_002690915.1). Classification (GTDB taxonomy): domain Bacteria; phylum Bacteroidota; class Bacteroidia; order Flavobacteriales_D; family Sanyastnellaceae; genus UA16. The sequence goes on along the minus strand of NZGF01000066.1, from coordinate 2,309 downwards.
TAAACGTTGGTAAATCATAAGGATTTTCTCCATCATCTTCTTCATAATTTACATCTTCTGGCGGATTATAACTTGTAGCATCTTCTGCATCTTGTTTAGAAAAACTTCCGCATACAGCTGGCGTATCATACCACCACCCATTAAAAGTCTCTGGTTCGTTTCCAGATATATAATAAAAACCAATAAGCCTTTCCTCAGGTTTTTTATACCATCCTGGTAAAGCTGGTCTACTTAACCTACTGTCATAATACATTCTTTTAGCAAGAACTTGTGGATTTGAATCAAAATTAGGCTCTATAAACGGATAGTCATTTACTACATCAGCCCCTGGGTAATAAACAGTTATTTCACTCCAATTATCATTCAAAGGCTCTTCACATGCTTGGTACGCATTTGCAAAAGTTTCTGGTGGAGCGTGATACAATTTAAATCCAGAATTAGCAGAAGAAAGAGCTGCCGTGTCTGTAAAATGAACATTAGTATAAGCTGTCTCACTAAGCTCTTCTCCTGTTATATTGACACCCCATACACTTAAATCTTGCCTAGACCTATACCCAAATCTAAACGTGTTGTCGTGGTGGCCTGTATTATTAGGGATTTGAGCACCATTATCGTCTACATGGTATATGACTATACCTGTACCATTAGTATCTAAATTACTTATTATAGTAGGAGTGCCATTTGAATCAAGCGTGTAATCAGAGTTTTGTATTACAGAGAAAAAATCTAAAGGGTTTGCGCTTGTTGGCCATGCAGCACCCTCAACATTTTCTATGCTTAATAAATCAAGATTCAAAAACTCTTTTAAGTTAGAGACTCCTTTACCGCCTCCAGCTCCATATATTTTGAATAAAACATTGCCAGCGTTTTGAGTTATTGTGGTTTTTCTGTTTGCTCCAGATGATGCCGTTCCGTCTGTGTTAAATGTAACTAATTGTGCAGAGCCACTCACTACTGGCTGCACGTGACTAACATATATTGTCAACTGTTCCGTAGCGTATTGTGTTCCTAAAAAACTTACTCTTAAATTTATATTTCTTGTGTTTGCGTCATTGTCGTTTAAAGCTGGCTTGTAATTCAAGCCTCTTACAGCATAAAGCTCCCACTCTCCTTCTCCAGAGTTAAATCTTACCCCAAAGTTATTTGTTTCGTTTCCATCAGCATCAGCGTCACTTATGTGTTCAAAATGAATCATAGAGCTAGGTAAAGAACCTCCTCCACTTTTTCTTGCATATAATCTGGCAACTCTATCTCTTGCTTCAACATCTTCATCTATGAAATTGCTAGTATCTGAAGTATTTTTATCGAAAGATATTCTATTTGCAGAGACTATATCAAACTGCGTTAGATCTATATTTGAAATTAAATCTGAAGTAGGAGTCTCGTAGTATATATCAAGAGCTGACTCGAATGGCTCTGTTTCAAAAACAGCAAAATCCCCACCCCTTACAAGTTGCGTGTAGTCAACGCCTACTCTTCCTTCTATTTGACCTATTAAGTGGTTATTGGTACTCTCAAACATCTTAGTTGAAGAGTCTATCTGTCCACTATAGTTATTTTTATTTCCTATTTTAACTATCTCTAGTAAATCAAAATCTGAATTTCTATAAGTGTTTGTGTTGTTTTCATAAACATTTAGTACTTTAGGGTATATCCTAACTTGAGCCCCTGTAAATTGAATGTTTTCGTCAATAGTATCGCTATTTCCTATAGTGTCTCGAGGGACTTTGTTTATGTTGTCTCCGTGTATTGTAATATAGCTTCGATATGAGCCACTAAAATAAAATGAACCTGGTGTATAAACGTTGTAATATTCTTGTTCTTTTTGTTTTATTACAACCTTGTAAGAATACCACCCATTAGGATTTGTCGATGCGTCGTATATAGTGCCATCTGGGTCTGTTATGCTTTTAAATATAATATTAAGAGAACTGCCAGAATACCCCGTATTGTCAAAAGCTTTATTTTTAGCACCTACATATATTGTCGATGAATCAGAGGTAATAACAGGTGATGTTCTTCCGAATCTATCAGACAAAACAATACCTACTTCATAAGTCCTTCTTTGTTTTACACTTTGTTGAGATACAGCTGGATTTGTTGTTACTTTGTTATCATAAGATACAGCAAAGTCTATATCTGGTAAATCTTTTTTGTTTGTAATGTTACCATATACAACCCTATTTCCAGCTATTTCTTGAGCTTGAGCCTTGACAGGAACAGCATCAAAAACCCTTGTTAATTGGTCCTCTGGTAATGTAGCCTTAAAGTTACTAGATTTATATATGTATTGTTTATTGCCTGAAGTT
>NZGF01000065.1 GCA_002690915.1 Crocinitomicaceae bacterium | reverse complement strand
CCAAGGAAATTCAAGCCTTCTCACAAATAGATGCATACTTAGACGTTGGGTTAGGTCTTGGGATGCTCGGGGAGTATTATTTTGACTTCGGATTGTTGCCTAGTTGGATGCCAGGCGCAGGTGAGGTGCAGGACTGGTCGGATTCGACGGATTTCACCACCGGCGACCATTTACTTGACATCAAATACAGTTTCGAATCTTCATTACTAAAAATCGGAGAAGACACTATTTCTGGCCGCTTTTTGCCAATACGAAGAGATCTGGAAGACTTGTCAAATACTGCTGCCGCATATGTCGGAGACTTAGGCGGTCCACCACTTAACTGGGTGGGTCCTTGGAGCGATAATTTTCTCCATGGCCCTGACTATACTTACGATTCCAATGGCGATGGTGAACTAGATGCCAGCTCAAATCTGTTTTGGGCTAGCGACCCAAGAAATATGCCATGGGGTCTGGGAGATTGCGAAGTAACATTGCAGGAGTATCCCTATCTCTCCTCATATGTGACCCTTCCTACCGAGCCGCTCGAGGATTTCTTTGAGTATGTGGCACCAAGTCTGGGTGAAAACCAGGTGAACGAGATTCTTGAGCATTTGCCAATAACGGGACAGCATTGGTGGACAACTGCTCCAGAATTTACATATGATTATGAAGAGTTTGAAGGGACCGGACGCGACAGCGACCGATCGAATTTCGGTATCACCGCGACAGCAAGACGTGTGCCAGATAATTCAGATGAATACTTAAATAGGACTACGGGAGCCATAACTACGAAAACAGATGTGTCCAATCAGGAGAACTGGATTCAGCTGGATGTGGATTTCGTGGATATGGCTTATGATTTAATTGACGCAACACAGTTTTCTAAAGGTCCTAATGTCTACCTGTATTTTCCTGGGTCATGTGTACGCTCACTAGGTTTACAACAGATTGGTTTTGAAGAGGAGGCGCCACAATACAAAAAGTTTTTTAGCGAATTTCAAGCAGCTCTTGATCTTGAGGATCTAGATGGGTCTACTCTTCTTGGTAATTTACAATCACTGATCGATCAGGCTGATGAATTAGCAGACTTTAGTGGAGATCTGTATGATCAGATTGCGGACACAGATTCTAGTAATAATTATTCAACCGGCCTAAATGTCGCCCCTCATTGGGACGATAGATTCAATACGGGTCTTTACTTGTTATCTCTGTGGGATTATTTCGAATTGGCATTGGTTATGACGGGGGCCGCTGCTGGCCCAGCAATTCCGGTATTAAATACTTTTTGGGCACCATTTGATTTTGACGAGCTGAAAATTATTGATTTCATGGCGGGCTGGGACTTTATAGATGCTGGAGCTTATGCAGGTTTCAAAAATGTCATTGAGTCTGAATATAATCCCAATTATAGTTGGCAAATCACACTTGATGAGCCCCGCTCCTTTTCGTTAGATAGCGGACTAACTTGGATCGAGAGCGACACCATCATCCTGCCGTTGGATCAACCAGAATTTCAATTGGCCTCAACTTGTGAGGATTATAGTATCGATATAACACCAACGATTGTCGCTGACGAATCTATTGAAAACTTCGTCGCCACAGGTCTAGACCAATTTAACGCTGGAGTCAATCTCGACTTGTTCAATATGGATTTCCAGCTGCGGGGGAATAATGTTGAAATTATTCCTGGTTTCACGATCAAATTTATCTGCGTCGACAACTGGAACCAGTTCAGTAAATCTGCGTTAGGCTGTGCAAAAGCGGCATTAAAATGGGCTAAAGGAGCATGGTGCTGTTTCAAGAAAAAAATTAAAAAATTCAAATTCAAAAAGAAATGCAAAGGGTGTTGGAAGGATACAGGAGAGTGTTCTTTATGTAAATACGGCTGGAAGGGACTGCAGATTCCGGACTTTAGCCTGCAGCGTTTTACCGGCTACAAGGGCACCAATCTTGGATTCGATTATAACCTCAATATGTCACCATATGTAAGCGAGAGCAAGAATATTCCTATGGTAATGAAGGACTCCCTTGGCAATGATTATCAACCAGTCCCAATACACCTTACTGCGCTTCCGTTTAATTTTGATGGCGTATCAGCACTTCAAGCCTCACCTCTCGCTTCTGCTACCGATAGGAACGGAATATTAAAAGTCGAGAACAGGATAGGTGGGCATACGCCGCTAACCTTGCGCACCAAGCACCTTGGAGCCCTGGACACAGCTTATTACAACAACGCGCACCTTACGGCAGAAAATAACTTCTTAATAAATACTCAAGGCCATGAGGTAGATGTTCTGTATGATTTGGACGAACAGGACCAAGCACCATCCGTTTCCGCACTTTTAAGTGATTTCCGGGTGCAAGATGCTAATCTTTGTTTCGCAGATTATACAGGAGTAGACTCGACATATCTTTCCTACGGTGCAAATGAAGATGACTTTGCTCCAGAAATGGAAAACACCGCTGTCCCAAGCCTAAAAGAATCAGGTCAATATTGTCCTGATACAGACAATGACGGTTGTCAAGATTGTGCAGTAGAGGCCAGCGGTAACCCCGCCAATGACGGTGCCGACACCGATGGCGATGGAATCTGTAACGTTGGTGATAATGATGATGACGGGGATGGCGTTCTGGACGCTAACGATACACATCCTCTCGATCCATATTTGTGCGGTGATACGGACTTCGATACATGCGATGACTGCAGTTCAGGCACCTTCAACCCCTCGGAAGATGGGCAAGATTCTGACGGGGATGGCATTTGCGATGACGGGGACAATGACAATGACAATGACGGTGTAGACGCAAGTATCGATACCGACGACTTTGATAATTTCATTTGCATTGACTCTGACAATGATGGATGCGACGATTGTTCTTCAGGGACATTTGATCCGATGAATGATGGCGCCGACATAGATGGAGATGGCCTTTGTGATTCTGGTGATGATGATAAAGATGGCGACGGCTATCTTAATGAAGCTGACGTTGACCAAAATGACCACACAGTTTGTGCGGATATCGATGAGGACGGGTGTGACGACTGCACAAACATTGATTTCGTTTATTTCTTCTATCCCGACACGTTAAACGATGGTTTCGATTTTGATGGGGACGGTCAATGCAACGAGAACGGAGAAGATACAGATGACGATGGAGTTATAGACGAAATGGATGCTGATCCAGACAATCAATATTTCTGCGGTCTTGATAACGACTCACTATACATTGAGGGTACGCTTTATGTGGGAGATGGCTGCGACGACTGCTCGTCAGGCACAAATGATATAGCAAAGGATGGCAGTGATACGGACAGCGATGGCTGGTGTGATCTCACCGACCCTGATATCGATGGTGACGGCTCTGCAAACAATGACAATTCCGATTGGGCGATTGAATATTTTGTAGAAGATTTTTATGATTATGATCCGTCACGATGCCTTGATATCGACCTAGATGGCTGCGATGATTGTGCAAATGCAATCTTTACATTGGATTCCACATTTACTGACATTGCAGATGAGAGTGGAGCAATTATTGGCACTGACACAACCATAGCTTACTCGAATGTCAATAATGTGGTGTCTCTTGCAATGACTGTCACGTTCAACTCGACTTCAACGGATACAGTACCAGATTTTTCCAATGACTCCAATGGTGTCATAACGCTGATAAGACTAATTGATAACACGGTCTTACCAGCCGATACATCTTACATCGTTCACGGAGACGGTGAAGATTTAGACGGTGATGGAATTTGTGATTATGGTGACAACGATATCGACGGCGATGGCGTTCCCCAGTATTCCGAGAAAGAAAGACTGGAAATGGTAGCTAGTGGAGAATTGGAGTGCTTCGAGTACGTGTACTACACGGACGCAGACGGCGACAGCGACAGCACCTGCGTCTCGTATGAAGCGCCTGGACTCAGCGATGTTGATAGCTTGAATTATGCCTCTTGCTTCGATCTTGACTTAGACGGATGCGACGATTGCACTGCGTTAACATTCTCTGAAGACGGAACCATAGGCGAGCCCCTAGATTATAGTGACACTACATACAGCGATACTTTGTATTTCGACTTATGCTACCTCACACTCAAGGCAGATAGCTTAAGTGGTTGTGACACTGTAAATACCGGAGATGAATGCGATGAAGATGAAGGAGATTGTCGAAACGTGACCTATGATGAAGATGGAAACAGGACCTGCCGGACTACCTTAAATTATTGCGGAATCGATACAGATGGCGATGGAATAGTGCAAGAAGGCGACTGGACCGGTGATTGCCCTTGGTGCGAGTGCTACAGCTTTGTGGCTGACTTAGATTCAAGTGCGATGGAGAATTATGAACATCCAGAGCAAATGGAGGTGGTTCTGGTCTTGGGTGATGGAACTGATACTGACGGTGATGGAATTTGTGATTTAGGCGATACTAATGATACCATCCCTAATCCAAGATTCCGAGATATGGATGGTGATGGAGTGGAAGCTTTTTGTGATTGCAATGACGCCTGTTTGGATGCTAATGATGACGGAGTTTGTGATGAATGCGTGGATGACGATAGTGACGGGATTTGCGAGAATTACCCGGGCACAACTTGGGGAGAACCAATAGCATATTATCCCGATGCCGACGGTGATGGTTATGCGCATGCTGACTCAATAGCAGCAGCAGTTCTAATCTGTTATGATGCTAATGGTTCTGGAACAGGGGACACCCTCCTCATTACCGGTTATACGCACCTACTAGGGGATTGTGATGATGCCGATAGTACGTATACGCCTGCTCCTTGGGGCTACGACTGCTACGGTAACTGCTTGGCGGATGCCGATGGCGACGGTGTATGCGACGAGTTTGAAGTCGCAGGATGTACCGATACCTCTGCATGCAACTACGATCCAGCCAACACGGAAGAGGACGATTCATGCCTTTACCAAGATGCAATAGGCGTATGTGGCGGCGATTGTCTAACCGACGAGAATGAAGATGGGGTATGCGATGACTAGTTCAAGCTAAATGACGGTGAATATCGCCGCTTCGCTTCCCAATCGAAAAATAACTGCGAATAAAAAAAGCCAGGCCCTCGGTCTGGCTTTTTTTGTGCCCGACCGTCTCCCTCATGCTGCTGTCCCCACCCTAACTTTGTTTCAGATGAAGTTCGTCCTCCAAAGTGAATACCAGCCAGCCGGCGATCAGCCCCAGGCCATCGCCGAATTGGTAGAAGGGGTCAACAACGGAACCCAAGCACAGACCCTCCTCGGCGTCACGGGGTCCGGCAAGACCTTCACAATGGCCAACGTCATCGCAGAGACCGGACGGCCCACCTTGGTTCTGAGCCACAACAAGACCCTCGCCGCTCAGCTCTACAGCGAGTTCAAGGAATTCTTCCCCAATAACCTCGTGGAGTACTTCGTCAGCTACTACGATTATTACCAGCCCGAGGCGTATATACCCACGACCAATACCTACATCGAAAAGGACCTCGCCATCAACGAGGAAATCGAAAAGCTCCGGCTGAGCACCACGTCGGCGCTTCTCAGCGGGAGGCGTGACGTCATAGTCGTAGCCTCCATCAGTTGCATATACGGCATCGGCAACCCGGTGGAATTTCACAAGAGCGTGATTCCATTGAAGGTGGGACAGAAATGGGGCCGCAACGCCTTCTTGCACACGTTGGTCAGCGGGCTCTACAGCCGCACACGTGCCGAGTTCAAGCGCGGAACCTTTCGCGTCCAAGGCGACACCGTCGACATTTTCCTCGCCTACGCCGACCACGCGTTGCGCGTGCATTTCTGGGGTGATGAGATCGAGCAACTGGAAACCATTGATCCGGAATCTGGGATGCGGTTGCACGGGTTTGACGACATCATCATTTACCCGGCTAACCTGTTTGTCGCCAGTAAATCCACTACCGATCAAGCTGTGTGGGAAATCCAGCAGGACCTCGAAAAGCAAAAGCAATTCTTCACCGAACAAGCCAAATACCTCGAAGCCAAGCGCCTCGAGGAACGCACGCTGTACGACCTGGAGATGATCAAGGAAATTGGGTTTTGTAATGGTATTGAGAATTACAGCCGCTACTTCGACCGGCGTCAGCCCGGTGAACGCCCGTTCTGCCTGCTCGATTACTTCGCCGATGACTTCTTGCTCGTCGTTGATGAGAGCCACGTGACGGTGCCGCAAATCGGCGCGATGTTCGGCGGTGACCGTTCGCGCAAGACCTCATTGGTGGAATACGGTTTTCGCTTGCCCTCTGCCTTGGACAACCGTCCATTGAAGGCAGATGAATTCGACACCATCACCAACCAAGTCGTCTACGTCTCGGCCACGCCCGCGGACTATGAACTGGAGCAGTCCGAGGGCATCATTGTCGAACAGGTCATCCGCCCCACGGGCTTGCTCGATCCGCCGATTGACGTACGGCCGTGCACGCACCAGGTAGACGACCTAATCGGCGAGATCCGCACCACCATCGAGCAAGGCGACCGGGTGTTGGTCACCACCCTCACCAAACGCATGGCCGAAGAGCTCACCAAGTACCTCGACCGACTCAGCATACCCGCTCGGTACATCCACTCCGACGTGAAGACGTTGGACCGCGTCGAAATCATCCGCGAACTTCGGGACGGCGTGTTTGATGTGCTGGTCGGGGTTAACCTTTTGCGGGAAGGCTTGGACATCCCTGAAGTTTCGTTAGTTGCCATCATGGACGCCGACAAAGAAGGCTTCCTGCGTTCCGATCGTTCTCTGACCCAAACAGCGGGACGTGCGGCGCGGAACGTCAACGGCCGCGTCATCATGTACGCCGACTCCATCACGGAATCCATGGCGCGCACCATAGACGAGACGCAGCGGCGGCGCAAGAAACAAGAAGCCTTCAATGCGGAGCACGGGATTGAACCGCAGCAAATCCGCAAGCAGAAGAAGACCATCTTCGAACAAAGTCCACAAATCGATGACCGCCAGCGCCACATCGCTGCAGAACCCGGACCCGCTACAACCGATCCGGTGTGGGAGACCATGAGCGACGAGGCCCTCGAAAAGTCCACCTTGCACACCAAGCAACGCATGGAGGCCGCGGCAAAAGAACTGGACTTCATGGAGGCGGCGCGCCTCCGCGATGAGTACTTTGCCTTGAAGGAAATCATGGACAAGCGAAAAGCCGTGCAATGACACCGAACCGACTCACCCCAGACGCCTTTCGCGATGCGCCCAAAACACAGGTTCGTGTCGTGCTGGAGAACATCCGTTCGGGCTTGAACGTGGGGGCGTTCTTTCGCACCGGCGACTCGCTGCGCATTGAAGGCATCGACTTATGCGGATACACTGCGCACCCGCCGCAACGCGACATCCTCAAAAGTGCGCTCGGCGCGACTGAACACGTCACTTGGACGGCGCACGAAAATGCATTGGATGCCATAGCGGCACTGCGGGAGCAAGGGTTTTCCATTGCTGCCATTGAGCAGACGACGAGCAGTACCTCCCTCATAGATTGGCAACCCACGCCCGGAAGCAAATGGGCCTTCATTTTTGGCAACGAGGTGCGTGGCGTTGAGGCCGAGACCGTTCTCGCGAGCGATGTGACTCTGGAAATCCCTCAATTCGGCGTTAAGCAGAGCTTGAACGTAAGCGTTTGCGGCGGCATCGTGTTGTGGGACGCGGTGCAGAAAATCGGCTTGCCCGTTTGATCAATCGGCGAGGCTGCCGGTTACCGGCATGCCCAACCAACGCTCCAGAGCTACCTTGGCCTCTTGCTGCTGTTCTTCCGTCATGTTGCGTATGCGGGCGGTCCCGTGGCTTTGGTCTTCTAAGAAATAGTACAACGCATCCCTTGCATCGTTGGGAGGCATCGCCGTTGCACTCCAAGTGTCGAGCGCCCCGTTGATGTAAATGAACGCATCGCCCTGAGCTTGTACCCAATCGTAGACGTTTTGAGCCAACTCCCCCCCATCGTACGTCACGTCCATGCGTTCGGGCGTAAAAATGGCAGAAGGGTGAGGCGCCGCAGGAAGCGCTTTTAACAGGCCTTCAAAAGCCTCCGTCTCGTAGCCATAGTACCCATACTCTGCGGCGCATTGATAGTAATGGGACGCGTAATTTTCCATTCCATCGTCCGAGAAAAACGACAACCCGCTCACGTCAAGGAAATGGTCCAACACTGCATCCAGTGGCCCGTCCGCATCCGGAATGGCGTCACAATCGGCCCCCCATTGCCAAAACGAAAATGAATACTCCAGCACCGCGTATTCAAACGCCTCTTCAACGCTCAAGTAATTAAACCGCAACGCCTCACCCTTGGCGTGCCAGCGAAGCCGCAACAAACTCTCCTCGTAATCCGTCAGGATGCGTCGCTGAATTGCCTCGATGCTCTTCCTGCATTTGCGGGACCCGACGCTATTGAGAAATGCATAGATACGTTCGTCTTCCAGCGATACGTTGACAGGAGCGACATACGGCACACTTACGGCCACATCATCTGGGAAGAAATACCGGTAAAAAATGGTCGTTTGCCCGCCTTTGCTGATACCAGAAGCTATCCACGGACCCGTGAAGTACTCACCCAGCACCGTGCGAATGCGGTGGAGGTCCTGGGCAGCTTGGGTAATATTCAGGTGGGCGTAGTCCATGGAGTCGGGCATGCTTTCCCCATAGTACCGGTGCTCCACAATGACTTGGTTGGCTCCAATGGCCGTGGCCAGTTCACTGGGGTAATTGTTGCTGCGATCGTACCCTTCTGAGACCAGGACCGTTGGTTGCGCAGGGTCGAACTCCGTGACATAGACACGCTGATAAAAGCTACCTCCATCTGGATGAGCATGATCCAATGGCTGTTCAAATTGCAGCATCCACGCAGTCTCCGAAGGAGCCCATGGCGCAGCAATCGGCTCAAAGCGAACGCCCGGTAAATCAAACAAAAACGATTCGCAAGAGCGAACATCAACTTGTGTCCACGAGGTGAACGGCATGGCGATGACCACTGCAGTCATCATCGCGCATCGAGCAGCATGTATCATGGAGTTAAGGTACCCTTCGCCAATCGGGTATGCAATAAAAAAGCCCCGGCAATGGACCGGGGCTTTCAAATTCAATTGGTGCACTATCATAGACCGATGGCGTCCCGCATGTCGCGGAATTCTAGATCCTTTTCGGCCTTCTGGCGAAGGTCGGGATCCTTGGCCAATGCCTCGCCCAAGTGCTTCTTCACACCGGCCGAATCGTTCAAGCGAGCACACGCCACTGCCATTACATAGCTGGCGACAGCACTGTCTTCGCTGGCGTTTTCCAACGCTGTTTTCGCTCCAGCGGCGTCTCCGTTCAACATCTTCGCTAGCGCTACGTTCACGGAGCTCACTCGGCCCATATTGGAAATGGCCGACGCGTAATCGCCTTTTTGAATAAGTATGATGCCTTTGTTGTAGCCCACTTCAGAACCGGCACCCGCCGCCTCGTTTAACAACTTCATCGCTCCGTCGATGTCACCGTCTTGACGTGTCAAGGCCGCAACATTGTTCACGACCGCTTTGTTGCGCTCCAATTCGAGTGCTTGCTGGAATACCTCTCCGGCTTGGTTCATGCGGCCCATTTGAGCCATGCAGCATCCAGCGTTATTGTAGCCACGGAAATCGTCAGCGTGAACGCGTGCTGCACTTTGGTAAACGGTAAGCTTCTCATTCAAGTCTTCAAATAAAGTTGCCGCGTAGAGCAACTCATCCGCCGTTAACGAATCTGGCATGCTCATGCAGTAATCCATCAATTCCTCGTCGGTGTATCCTTCAACATCGTACGAGACGACCAGCTGAGAACGGCGCAACGCAGGCAGGATTTCCTTCTCAATTTCGTTGTAGGTCTTGGCAATGTTTCGAATCTCTTCTTCGCGCTTGTTCTTATCCGAATACATCTCCAAGACGCGCAGGATCAAGTTCTTGTCTTCGATGTCAGACGCTTGCATCAAGGTCTTGAACCCCTGCCAATCTTCGCCTTTGGGAACCAAGTCGTAGAACGCCTCATCAGCTGTCAACTTCTTGCGCTTCATCTCGCGAGTCACGGATGTAGCTGCAGAATTCGCACGGTCGCTGGCCAAGTCTTCGTTCAAGGTAATCTCCCCTTCAGGAGACGCGTACGCTTCTATTCGTGCACCGGTGACGGTGACGCTATCAGCATCCACAGAGAGCTGAATCAACTCCTTCAACGCTTTCCAATCGGCGTCGCGCAGCTCGCCGGAACGCACGGTTGATGAATTGACGCTATAGTTTACTGTGACCTCTTCGGTGTAAGTAATCACCCGCTGGAAGTCGTCCTTTACGGGAATGAACTTGTCATCCGCCTGAACCCAAAGTGGCGTGGTGATCACTCCTGCCCCCACAACAAAGGGGTCAAACGTAGCGCTTTTGTTTCCTTGTGTGCCGGAGATAACAACGGCTAGTTCGGCGGCGTCTTCCATGGCCGGGTCATATGGGACAGAGGAAGCATATGAAAATGACTTGCCAGACTCAAACGGCACCACCGTGAAGTTGCCAGCTGCGTCCTCACCTTGGAAGCCTTCGCTTTCGAAGGATGCACTTCCACCTTCCCAGGTCAATACCGGAGTCGCTTCTACGCTGACCTTCTTGCCGAAGTACTTCGCTGGGAATCGACCCGTTACTTCCAGTTCGACTTGGTCGCCACGAAGAATGAGGGGCTCAGGAGAAGCCTCGAGGCCCATGGCTTCGATTTCTTTTTCCATGCTGCCCAATCCGGCACAGCCCGCTAAAAATAAAAGGGAAGCAAAAAGACCTGCAAAGGTCCACTTGCTTGGGTTGGTATAACAGTTCATACTTTATTGTGAATCTTCAAATTCGAGACAAAACTAAGGAATCTCCGCACATCATCAGCTATTTACCACGCCCATGGAGGCAAACTTTCGGATGCGCTGGTCAATTCGCTTGTCGGCATCCATCGGGACTAACTTATTGAGGTGCTTCTTGATCTCCGTTTTCACCTGTGCAAACATCGCTTTGCGGTCAGCGTGCGCCCCGCCGAGCGGCTCGGGGATAATGCCATCGACTAGGCCTAATTCTTGCATGTCTGTGCCTGTGAGCTTTAACGCTTCTGCGGCTTCCATCTTGTGGTCCCAGTTGCGCCAAAGGATGGACGAACACGACTCGGGGCTGATGACAGAGTACCAAGTGTTCTCCAACATCAATACGCGGTCTCCGATGCCAATGCCTAAAGCCCCTCCGGAAGCTCCCTCACCGATAACGATGCAGATGACCGGAACACGCAATTGGCACATTTCTATCAAGTTGCGCGCAATCGCTTCGCCCTGTCCGCGCTCCTCAGCCTCCAGACCAGGAAAAGCACCCGGGGTGTCAATCAAGGTCACGATGGGACGGTTGAACTTTTCGGCCAACTTCATAAGGCGCAGTGCCTTTCGGTAGCCTTCCGGATTGGCCATGCCGAAGTTCCGGTATTGGCGCATTTTCGTGTTAACACCCTTTTGCTGCCCGATAAACATGACGCTCTGGCCGTCGATGAATCCAAATCCACCAACCATCGCTTTATCGTCCTTGACCGTGCGGTCTCCATGGAGCTCCATGAAGTTGCCCTCGGTGAGTGCCTCGATATAATTAAGGGTGTACGGACGATCCGGGTGACGGCTGACTTGGACGCGCTGCCACGGCGTCAAGTTGGAGTAAACCTGCTCGGTGACTTCGCGTATTTTACTTTCCAAATCTTGCGAGAGCGACTCCATGTCTACGTCGCTCTGTTCTTGCAAGTCGCGCGCCTGGGTGAGCTGTTCTCGCAGCTGCCGAATCGGCTCTTCAAATTCCAAGTAATTCATGCATGGAAGGTTTTGCAAAAACAAAGATGCAACAACTTTTCAAGCCGGAGGCATCAGGATTTACTTGCTTGCTAACAAGGTCTCCACCATCCGGCGCACCGCAATTCCACGGTGGCTGATGTGATTTTTTTCTTCAGAATCCATCTCCGCAAACGTGCGGGTCTCTCCTTCCGGAATGAAAACCGGATCGTAACCAAATCCTTCTGCTCCGCCTCGCTGATCTGCAATGCAACCTTTGCAGATGCCTTCGACCCGCTCCACGACTCCACCGCGAACCAGGCAAATGGACGTTCGGAATTGCGCTGCACGATGCTCGGTATCACCGAGTTCTGCGAGGAGTTTATCCATGTTTTGGTCCGCATTGGCATCCTCGCCAGCATACCGTGCCGTCCGGACGCCGGGCTTGCCATCCAAGTGTTCGACCTCAAGGCCGGTATCGTCGGCAAAACAATCCAATCTGTACTTTTTCACCACGTGCATGGCCTTGATTTCCGCATTGCCTTCGAGCGTTTCGGAGGTTTCGGGAATGGCTTCGTGGCACCCGATGTCAATGAGTGTCTTAATGACGTAGGCATCACCCAGCATTTGCTGCACCTCCTTGGCTTTGTTGGGGTTTTGCGTGGCAAACACCAGCACGGGTTTTTCTTCTGGGTTCTTCATATTCGAGGTCGTTTCCATTTGCCACTCGCCGTGGCTTCGAGAGGCAGCCATTCAATTCGCTTTGGCACATGACGCCGGGGCAAGTTCCCTTCTGCCCACGTTGCAATACGTGCGCGTTCCCGATCGACATCTTCCGGTTCTTGGTGGGCGTGGATACGGAGGACCAGCGCCTGCCCCCATTTTACATCCGGTGCACCGTAACACGCAAAGGGTCCCGGGATGATTGAAGCGAGCTCCCGCTCAACCAATGCCGGATGGATTTTAATCCCCCCGGAGTTGACCACGTCATCCAACCGGCCCAACCAACGGAACGACTGGGCGTGCTGCACTTCAGCTGCATCGTTCGTTTGGAGTGTTTGACCGTCAGGAAGCTCAATACGCAGGGCGTTGCGATTATCTGTTGAAACCGTGAATCCGGGCAGGCATCGAAAGCTTGGCTCGCACGTCGGATGCAATTGCCGAACCGCAAAATGGCTGATCGTCTCAGTCATACCGAATCCCTCGTGAATCTCGGGTGCTGCAGGGGCGTCTTTCAACCACGCTGCCGGTGACTGCCCACCGCCCACGAGCAGCTGCTTGCAACTCGACCATTCTGCGGGATGTGCGCGCTGCCATGCTTGAGCCTGAGATGGGGTGAGCGCAACAAAATCAAGAGCATCACCAAAATTCGGAGTAGCTTGAGGTTGAACAGCTGTCAGATTCCATCCGCCCGCTTCTGCGCGAACCAACATCATCATGCCTCCAATGAATTGAACCGGCATCGCCAATCCCGCCTTGGTGCCGGGCGTTAACCCAAAGTGCTGGATGGTGCGGTGGGCGCTGTCCACCATGTCCGCCTTGGAGTGCGCCAGCGGACGAGGGTCGCCTGTAGATCCTGAAGTGTGCACCTGCACGGTCTCCTCATTCCCCCACCACCGATCTAGGAAGTCCACAATAGCTTCTTGCCACGGCTCGTGCACCGCGTTGTGCATGGACTCGAGGGACTCGAGCCGCAAGGGCCAGGTGCGGCCGTCAAGTGTGAGCGTCCCGTTCATCCCTGCGTTAAAAATGAGGCCAGATTGGGCCATTGGCCACCTGTCCGGTTGATCAATTTTCCGGCCTCTACCTGCAGCGGTCCGGGAATGTTGTTCGTGAAGAGCCCCCCGGTTCCCAATCCCTGCAACAGCAATGGATGCCGGGTACGAACGCCATCCTTAGCCCACTGAGCTATGGCGTACAAACCTAGGTTCGACTCCAAGGCAGAGGTCGCCCACCACCCGATGCCTCGGTCCTCTGCGAGGTCCACCCAATCTTGGCCCTCAACAAAACCACCGATGAGGCTGGGTTTTATAATGATAAAGTTGGGCTGCACGGCATCGAGAAGGGCTGCTTTGTGTTCGCGGCCACGCACACCGATAAGCGACTCATCCAACGCGATGGGCAGCGGAGAACAGGCACACAGTTCCGCCAAACCGCTCAAGTCGGATGGATGAAGAGGCTGCTCAATCGAGTGAAACTCCAAATCGGCCAAAGCCTCCAATTTCCGGAGGGGTGTCCATCCAGACTCGATTCTGGAAAAAGCGCCGTTGGCATCCGTACGCAAAACAACATCTTGACCTGCTTCCTTCCGCAAAGCACTGAGCCATTCCAACTCGGCATCGAACGGTAGTGTCCCCACTTTCATCTTTAAGGTGGTGAATCCGTTCTTCAACAAATGGCGGGCTTGGTTCAGCATGCCTTCTGGATCTGCCATCCAAATCAATCCATTGATGTCAATCGGGGATGTTCCCTCGGCAAAAGCCCCTGGAAAGAAGTTAAGCTCGTGCCCATTACGTAAGCCGTTCAGCGCCATTTCAAATGCAAATTGAACCGCAGGAAGCGCAGTGGGAATCTCCCACGCCTGTTGCGGCGGAAGGGCTGCGGCTTCGGAGAGGTACGACTCGATTGCAAGCGGCTCATCAACGCTCAATCCGGGAATGATACTGCATTCCCCCCACCCTTCACGGCCTTGGTCGTCTGTCAACTTGATGAACCAAGAGGGCTTGTGCAACAGGGTGTCTCGGGACGTCTTGGCGGGACGTTTGAACGCGAGGTTCCAAGGAAACACATCGACCTGTGTAATCCGGGGCTGAGGTTTCATGCGACGCCTCCAGTTTGAGACAACAAAATGAACAAGGCAGCCACTGCCGTGGACAGCGCAACACGTTTTAATTCGGAATCCAATACAGCCGGCTCCTCGCAGCGCCAAACCCGCCATGCGTGCGATAAATGGAAGGCGTTAATGATGGCGATCCACCCCATTCCCCGCCACTGACCGGGTTCCACCACCAATGCGAATACCCACCAAGCAGCCCAACCCAGCACAAAACAGAGTACGTGGTAAACCTTGGATCGGTCCCAGCCCAACGCCACGACAACTGTACGCTTGCCGGCTTCCGCATCTTTCTGGTGGTCGCGCATGTTGTTCAAATTCAAAACGGCGGTGCTCATCAATCCAGTCCACGTTCCGGGCAGCAGCCACGCCCCATCCCATTCACTGGTCAGCAGAAAAGCCGTACCCCCAACGCCGACCCATCCAAAAAAAATGAGGACCATCAAGTCCCCCAAACCCTGGTAACCGTATGGGTTCTTACCCGCCGTATATCGATAGGCCGCTCCAATGGCCAACACACCCAACCCCACCATGGACATGGCCTCCAACAATTGTGTCGATGCCCAAAAAGCCGCACCGACTGCTGCAAGTCCAGCGCAAAACGCAAGCACCCCCAACGCAACGATGGCGCGTTTCATGGCCGCCGCGGAAACCTGACCTGACGCCACCATTCGGTCCGTGCGTTCCGCTCCATCGGCACCGTTTTCGTAGTCCCCTAAATCATTGGCCCAATTGCTCAGGATCTGCAGCAGCACAACGGTCAACAGGACCAGCCCAAAGACGAGCCAAAAAGCGTCTGTGCTTTCGACACCATCCGTTGCACGGGGATAAGCCACAGCAGTTCCGACCATGACACAGGCTGAGGCCAAGGGCAATGTGCGCAACCGAGACGCGAGCAGGAAGGCTTGGATTGAACCGGACAAAGCGGGATTAATCTGGGATTTGAATGCGTTTCATAGCCTCGGAGATGGTCGCCAATTTGGATAATAAGTATTCCGCCGAAGCTTCCCCTGGGGTTTGAATTTCTAACAAACCAAGCGCATCATTGTTGAGCCAAGCTGAGAAGGCATTTTTCAAGGACTCCCAATCCGTTGCGCATGCATATCCCAAGCCGAGCTGCTGAGCACTGGCCGAGACATCGGCGGCAAAACCGGCTTCGAAATGCGCTTCGAGCAGACCGGACTCTGCTGGCCCCTTCAACCACCTGAAGATGTTACCCCCGCCGTTATTGATAACAATGACCTTGAGCCCTTTAGGTCGCGGATTCACATGCAGACCGTTGACATCATATAACCACGCCGCATCTCCCGCGATTAATACTGTGCGGGAACTGTCGTTTTGCAAAGCATCTCCCACGGCGGTGCTTAAGCATCCGTCGATGCCTGCAACGCCGCGGTTCGCGTGCAGTGTGCTCCCATTCCAGGCAAACCATTGCGCGTATCTAGCCGATGTTGAATTGGCAAAATGAATCCGCGATGCTTCGGGCAGCTGGGCTGCGAGCCAACGGTAGACTTCGTAATCCACCCAGGCGTTGCCATGTGTCTCGTAATCGGCCACTTCAAGCTGTGACTTCCGCACCGACCAAGCTTGCGCGTACGCATTGATATCGGGTGCAGCATCTATCAATTCTGCCAAGCCAGCCTTGGGCTCAATCAACCACCGATTCACTGGCGTCCCGAACATATCCCAGGCATGGACTTCTGTGCCGATATGATAATGAGGCACGCTCCAGCGACGGAGTTGCGCTCTAAAGGCCTTATCCATAGGAGGTAAACCGACCGTAACAATCGCCTGCGGAGCCAAGGAATCAGAACACTCATCATCCCAGCCGCACATCCAGCGCATCGCACTGCTTTCGGCATCGGCTTGGGTGCACGCAAATGCGTCGACCACTAGCGCAAATCGTTCCTGTAAAGCACGCACTCCGTCCGCATCCAATTGGCCTTCACGGAGCGCGCCGACGTGCATTAATACGCGCGGGTCGTGGCAACTCAGGGCATCCAGCAAGCCCTCTGGCATGGGCATTTGCTTGTCCTCGGCGCTCGGAATCGTGAAAGAAGCTGGGGTCATGTCCGCTTCACCATAAAGGGGCTCCATAAACGGCACATTGACGTGGACCGGACCTTTGGCCGATGCCATCCATGCCGCCAGAGCCCTCTGCTCAACGTCGGATGCTCCCTGTGTCGACTCGTCGACTTCGATTGAAAGTACCGTGTGGGCAGCAAACAAATCCGTTTGGTATACAAATTGTCCAGGACCCGAGGGCCGCGCAGCGACAGGACGATCGGCGGTCACACTCAAAAGTGGGACGCTACTAAAATACGCTTCCGCCAGGGCCGGACCATGGTTGATCGCTGCTGTACCGGAGGTACTTACGACCGCTGCCGGTCGCCTTGTCGATAAAGCCATTCCGAGAGCCATGTGCGCGGCTGAGCGCTCATCCAATGCCGTTACCAATCGGACCTCGGGATGGGCATGCGCGGCGATGACAAGCGGTGCATTTCGCGAGCCGGGAGAAACGACAACGTCCCGAAGTCCGCATGCTACCCACGTTTTCAATAAAACGGACGCCCCCAAATGGTCGGTCGTTAACATGCTGTAAAGGTAAGGCGCGTTCTAAGCTATCAAGCGCCGATTCCCGCTCGGATGGATTCGATCTTGTCGCGGGTTTCATTCCATTCTTTCGCCGGATCAGAACCCTCGACAATTCCACCGCCTGCAAACAAGCGAAAGCCATTCGCAAAACACTGCATGCAACGCAGATTGACGTAAAACGCAGCGCGATCGCCCTCAATGGTTCCTAAAAACCCGGTGTAGTAGGTGCGATCGCCAGCTTCATGTTCGGCAATAAAATCCAAGGCCTTATCCCGCGGTGTCCCTCCAACTGCAGGTGTAGGGTGCAATGCTTCCAACCAAAACTCGACGCCCTTCTCTGAACGAAACGTGATGTTCGACTGCAAGTGTTGCAGCGATCCGTAGGTCATGGACCTGGCCTCACCAATGGTGACTTCAGATGCATTTCGGTGACGGACATTCTGTTCGATAAAATCCGCAACCAAATCCTGCTCGTGGCGTTCCTTCTCCGTCCAGTCCCGCCGTCCATCTGCTTTGGTGCCCGCTAAGGCAGTTGTTCCAAATTGGTCACCCGCCCGAATGAGCAGTGCCTCAGGCGTCGCTCCAATCCAGACCCCTGCCACGTCGTGCGAAAAGAGGTAAACAAAAGCATCGGGGTACGCTGCACATTTCGCCCGGAAAACATCCTCGGGAGCTCGGCTGGTCTCCCAGAACTCAGAACGGCTGACAACTACTTTTTGAAGCACTCCAGACTGGATGGCATGGAGCGCTTGATTGACTGTTCGCTCGTGGACCTGTTGACTTGCACCTTCGCAAGAGCATAAGGCCAGCGGGATAATGGTGCCGGGAATTGGAAAATCAGCACTGACCGTGTGTCCCCTCAACTTTAGTGACGGGCAACCTGGGGAAAGTTGGAACGGGGCAAATTGAAAGACAACATCGCCATCCTCGGCCAATTCCAGCCGATTCACCTGCTGCTCGCCCGGTCGACGCCACCATATTCCCCCCGATTGCTCGCTCAACTTATCCGTGGTTTGGCTTATTGATAATCATCACCGTGAGTCGACTCGTGCACACCAAGCGCCCATTGTCGTCTCGGATGTCAATGGACCATACGTGCATCTTTCCCCCTTTGTGCACCAAATTGGCCACGCCGTGGACCCAACCACTGCGAACGCTTCGCACGTGATTGGCATTGACTTCGATGCCCACGGCAGCTTTGCCCTGATCTGCGACCAAATAATGCGAGCCCACCGAACCTAAGGTCTCGGCAAGGACTACGCTGGCTCCACCGTGCAGCAATCCATAGGGTTGGTGCGTGCGGTGATCAACTGGTAAGCGACCTTTCACCTGCTCTCCATTCACTTCCAGTACTTCCAACCCAATGGCATCGGCAATGGTCGGCACACCAAGCAGGTCGTTTGATTTGGATTCCATTTCAGAGGGATTCAATTTCCACCGAAATTTACACCATGGAAAGCACCGACCAACAGCAAGTGCGCATCCTCCTCGCTGAGGACGATGCCGCCATGCGCAAAGCGGTCAAGCTCAATTTCTTGCGGGAGGGCTGGTTTGTCGTTGAGGCCGAAAACGGCGAAGAAGCATTGGCACTGGCCCAACAACACCGATTGGACGCAGCTGTATTAGACGTGATGATGCCTAAACTTGATGGGATTGCTGTCTGCAAATTTCTACGAACAAAAGGATCGCGGCTTCCAATTTTATTTTTGACGGCGAAAAACAACGGGGAAGATCGGGTCGAGGGCCTCAGAGCGGGAGGTGACGACTACCTAGGTAAGCCCTTTCACATCGAAGAATTGATACTCCGGGTTCAGCGGCTTTTGCGTACCCAGAACAACGAGGCTTCAGAGGTACTGCAGACTTTCGCTTTCTCGAACGGCTGCGCGATTGATTTCGACGCATTCGAAATTGTGGCCCATACGGGCGAAGCACAGCGCATATCCAAACGGGAAAGCCAACTCCTCCGTTTGTTGATTTCAAAAGCCGGACAGGTCGTGAGCCGAGAAGAAATCCTGGAAGTTGTTTGGGGCTACCATGCTTTCCCAAATACCCGAACAATCGACAACCACATTGTAACGTTTCGCAAGTACTTCGAAAAAGACCCCAAAAACCCCGTCCATTTCACCTCCATTCGGGGCGTCGGCTACAAATTCAGCGAATGATAACTCTATGAT
>NZGF01000064.1 GCA_002690915.1 Crocinitomicaceae bacterium | reverse complement strand
TAGAAGATGCGCACATACGTGAGATTTTTGATGATGTTGTATGTCGCGCTTGCCGCGACCGCTGGTTCGAAGGCGCAATTGGTTGTGGACAACGGACTATTGGGCTTAGAAACGGACCACACGGGGGGCTACCTCGGTACAGGAGTCAGTTTTGCAGATTTCAATGGCGACGGTGTTGACGACTTGAGCTTTGGTCACCACAGTGGCGATTTGAAGTTTTACATCGGTGAAAACAATGGCTTTGTGCCCATTGAGCTGAGCTTGGAGACCCCAAATGCAGAGTCAAAAGGCTTGCTGTGGGCCGACATCGACAACGATGGGGACCAGGATTTATTTGTGGCATTTCGCTTGGCGCCGAACAAACTGTGGATCAACCAAGGTGACATGGTCATGGTCGATGTTAGTGCAACGTGCGGCATCGCTCAGGACAACCGCCGGAGTTTTGGTCCCGCTATTGGGGATTTTGATCGTGACGGGTTGTTGGATCTCTTCGTTTCGAACTATGGGTACTCCGTGGATGTTCCTGAGGGAAACGAGTTATATCGAAACCTGGGCAACGGACAATTTGTGGACGTGACCGAAACCATGGGGGCGGGGGGTGCGAATTTGCAATGCTTCCAAGCTTCCTGGGTGGATGCAGACCGAGATGGGTGGTTGGATCTGCATGTTGTTCGGGACCGTCTGATTTACCCGAATTTGTTTTACCACAACAAAGGATTTGAAACAGGTGAGGCGACGTTTGTCGAGGAAGCCGCCTTACGGGGTCTGGACGTGGCCATCAATTGCATGTCCTCAAGTCCGCATGATTTTGATCGCGACGGTGATGTAGACTTTTTTTTATCTGGTGGATTGGAAGGAAACGAGTTGCTTGAGAATACTGGGGATGGTTTTTACACCAATGTGACCCCAGATCTTGTTGCCATGTATGAGGTGTGCTGGTCGGGCCAATGGTTGGACATCGATGCAGACGGTTGGGAAGAACTTCACGTAGCAACAGGCCTTGCAGACTATGTGGACTTCCCTGCGATACTCATGGAAAATCCCAATGAGCCGGACGAGCTGTTTTTCAACGATGAGGGTATTTTCACTGCGCCTGGCAGCCTTTTTGAGGCGTTAAGCACCTTGACGTACGCCACTGCCACAGGGGACTACAATGGGGATGGTTTCATCGACTTTGTTTCTCATAAAATTGGCATTGGTCCAGAAATCCGAAGAAGCACACCGAATGGCAACAATGCGATGCGCATTCTATTGCACGGTACTGAGAGCAACGCAGATGCCGTTGGTTCGAAAATCGAGTTGTGGGCTGGGTCGGATTATTGGTACAGAGAGACCTATTGTGGAGAAGGGTATCTCGCCCAAAACAGCCGATGGGAGCACTTTGGCCTTGCAAGTCATACAACTGTGGACTCAATTAAGGTATCATGGCCTTTGGGTTTGGTCGAGACGTGGTACGATACAACAGTACAATCCGAACTCCAACTCACCGAAGGCAACTCCTGTGCGCCCAATTGCATAGGCTGCATCTACGAAGGCGCTTGCAACTACAATCCTGACGCCTCAATAGATGACGGATCTTGTGACTTGACTTGCCTCATCGCGGATTTGGTTTGTGATGGGGGGCTGATATGGAATTCCCTCACTGCTCAATGTGAAAACCCATGTCCTGCTGATCTAACTGGGGACAATCAAGTGGATGTTGCGGATTTGTTGGTCATGCTTGGTTCGTTTGCGACTTACTGCCCCTGATGTGTTGATTTAGGTGTAAAAGGTTGGATTTAAATGCCTTCAGGGTTATTTTTAAGTACCTGTGAGCGTTGAAACCATATTGGTTTCATGATGCTGAGTACCCTAAACATATTTAACCCATCGAGGCACATGCAACTGCCGGTGTTGCGTTTGGCAATTATTGCCTGTATGATGCTTATCGTGAGACCATCGTCAAACAAGACGCATGCGCAGGCTCCTTTCATTGATGTAAGTGCAGCAATGAGCCTGTGGTCCGATCACACAGGAGGTTATTTAGGAGCAGGGATTAGCATGGCAGATTTCAATGGAGATGGTCTAGATGACTTGAGCATTGCCCACCACATGGGAGTACTGCAGTTTTTCCTGGGCAACGGCGAGGGGTTCATACCCTACCCGTTGGTTTTATCCGACTACCCGAATGAGGCAAAGTGCATCTTGTGGGCGGACGTCGATAACGACGGTGACCAAGATTTATTCATCACCTATCGTCTTGCTGCGAATCGTTTGTACATCAACGAGGGCGATTTGCAGATGACTGACGTGAGTGCAGCATGTGGAATTGATCAATCCACTCGAAAGAGCTTCGGAGCGTGTTTCGGGGATTACGATAACGATGGTTTACTGGATCTGTTTGTCGCCAATTATGTCAGTGGCCAAGATGCTCCGTTCAATGAATTTTACCGCAACTTGGGTGGAGGCTACTTTGAAGAAGTGACCTTTGATTTTATTACTGGCGATCCATTGCCTCAAAACTTCCAGGGTCAATGGGTGGACTTCAATGAAGACGGACTATTGGATTTGCACCTGATTAGAGACCGGATTTGTTTTGACAACAAGTACTACAAGCAAACGGAGGAGGGTGACTTTTTCAACGATGCGGATAGCATGGGATTGGACTATTCCATCAACGCTATGTGCACGTCAACGACAGATTTTGATCGGGACGATGACCAAGATCTGTACATGTCGGCGGGAATGTTTGAAGGCAATCATTTTGTAGTGAATGATGGGAATGGTGTGTTTGCACTCTACGACTCAGAAGCAGGTGATAGCGTTTTGGTGAACCTCACGAGTTGGGCAGGAACTTGGCTCGACATGGACAACGACGGATGGGAGGATTTGCATGTTTGTACAGGATTCTCCACGTATACGTCTTGGCCCGCTATTTTGCAGAACTACCCCTACGTTCCCGATAATTTCTTTCACAATGAAGGCGGTGTTTTTTACGAGGATACCACGGGGCTTTTCGATGTCGCGGCCCTGTCCTTTTCTGCGGCGACGGGTGACTACAACTTGGATGGTTTTCCAGATTTGGTCAACAACCGGGTTGGAGAATACGTCCAAGTTTTAGAGGCCATCCCTAACAATAATCGCTGGATTAAGATTATGTTGGAAGGCACGGTGAGTAATCGCGATGGCATTGGCGCTAAGATTCGTGTCTATAAAAGCGGATTGCAGGGCTACCACATGACGACATGCGGTGAGAATTATATGGGGCAAAATAGCCGTTGGGAGCATTTTGGGCTGGGCTTGGCCGCTGGCATAGACAGCATCACAGTGCATTGGCCGTCGGGTATCCTAGATCAGTATTACAACCTCGCGCCCAACCAAAGTCTCTTCTTCGTTGAAGGGGAAACACAACCGGACCCTTGTGAAACAGAGCCATGCCCAGGCTGCACGTATCCGGCGGCTTGTAACTTCGACAGCACAGCGAACGAAGAAGATGGCACCTGTGATTTCTCATGCCTCATCAACGCGACGACATGCGGCCCCGGCACGGAGTGGAATGAGTTCATACAGCAGTGCGTCCAGGCAGAAAACCTGTGCCCAACGGACTTGAACGGCGACCAGGTCACTGATGTGGGCGATCTGCTGATTTTCCTTGCCATGTTTGCCATTGATTGTCCCTGATAAGGTATTTCTCATGAGTTACCGTGCAGCTATTGTTCCCGCCTTGTGCGCCTTGTTGGTTTTGACGCCAGCAAAGCATGCGTTCTCCCAATTGGAGGATGTGAGCAATACCCTATTGTTGGAGACGCAACATACCGGTGGTTATTTGGGGGCTGGAGTGAGCTTTGTGGATTTCAATGGCGATTACATTGACGACTTGACCTTTGCCGACCACCAAGGTGAGCTGAAATTTTTTGCTGGTGCTGAAGACGGCACGGGCTTCACGCCAGTACAATTCGATCTTCCAGCATACCCGCAAGAGGCTAAAATGGTGCTTTGGGCGGACATTGACAATGATGGTGACCAAGATTTGTTCGTTACGTACCGTTTGGCGTCCAATAAAATGTTTTTGCGTGGTGCAGACGGCGGGCTGACCGATGTGAGTCTATCATGTGGCATCAGCCAAGCGTCGCGCAAAAGTTATGGGGCGTGTTTCGGCGACTACAATTCGGATGGATTTTTGGATCTGTTCGTATGCAATTACACCTCTTCGTTTGAAGAATACCCGTTCAACGAACTCTATCAAAACGACGGTGATGGGACCTTTACGGAGACCACCACGGAGCAGGGGATGGACGAGACGGGTATTCAATCGTTTCAGGGGCAATGGGTTGATTTTAATGACGATGGCCTGCTGGACTTGCATGTTGTTCGTGACCGGACCATTTACGAGAACTATTACTTTCAACAGCAACCGTCCGGTTCGGTACTGCCTTTTATTGAAAATGCGGGCGAAACAGGGTTGGACATTGCCATCAACTGCATGTCAACGAGCGTAGCCGACTACGACGGTGACTTGGATACCGATGTATACCTGACCGCTTTTCCGGAGGATATGAACTGGCTCATGATCAATGACGGGTCTGGCAACTTCGGCATCGACGATGAAGAGGGAGACGTTCCCATGAACCAGGTACAAGTGGATGCCATTTGCTGGGCAGGGAATTGGTTGGACGTCGACAACAACGGGTGGGAGGACCTTCACGTAGCCAATGGGTACAGCGTCTTCACCGACTACCCTCAGGTCTTGGACATCTACAACAATGAGCCAGATGCGCTTTTCTACAACACGGAGGGTGAATTCACTGAAGCGGACGAAGCGCAGTTTCAAACCGAAAGTACCCTGTCCTTTGCCACGGCAGTGGGCGATTACAACCGCGACGGGTTTCCAGATTTGGTGTCGCATGCGGTCGGCGAATATGCTCAAGTGTTGAGGGGCACGCCGAACACGAACCACTGGGTGAAAATCCTCTTGGAGGGAACTACGAGTAACCGCGATGGTATCGGAGCGAAGATCATCGTCAATTCCGATTCGGGCCAATCCCAACTTCGCATGACATACGCCGGTGAGAACTACCTTGGCCAGAACAGTCGGTGGGAGGCCTTTGGCCTCGGGGATGCCACTGGTATTTCATCCGTTGAGGTACAATGGCCGAGTGGTACGACAACGACTCACCTCGAAATCGTATCGGATCAGCATTGGCTGCTGACAGAAGACGGTTCGTCTACCCAGCTGTGGCAAATTGATCCGTGTCTGTCGGGCGGACTGTGTCTCGGATGTACGTATTCGGGAGCATGCAATTACAATGCAAACGCTAACATCGATGACGGTTCTTGTTCGTTCAATTGTTTCGATGTCCCAACTTCATGCGGCTCTGGAACCGTCTGGGATGACACCATGGGGTGGTGCGTGAGCAGTACGGAATGTCCTTATGATTTTGACGGCAGCGGCTACGTTACGGTCGCCGATCTGCTAATCTTCCTAGTAGCTTTCAGTCAACCGTGCCCGAATTAGGCAAGTACTGATCGAGTAAGTACACTGCAGTGGCAAACGTTGCTGCACCGAGTTCGAGTTCGCGTTTGTGAACGTTTTCGAATACGTCCTGCGAACTGTGGTGGAAGTCAAAATACCTTTGCCCGTCGGGACTCAAGCCTAACATGGCCGGGCGCGGGGTCAGTGCTTTCAGCGGACCAATGTCCACACCAGCACCCCCGCGTCGAAATTGATGTACGTTATAGGGGTCAAACAGAGGCCTCCAGGACTGAATGAGTGCCGTGGCTCGATCTTCGGCATCGATTCGAAAGCCACGCGGAACAAACCCGCCTGCATCGGATTCCAGCGCTGCGACGTACCGCAAGTTTGTATTGGCATGGTCTTCTTGAGCTTGCACGGCGTAGGTTTTACCACCTCGGTTGCCATTTTCTTCATTGATAAACAACACAAACCGAAGGGTTCGGCGCGGGGTGTACCCAATTGCCTTCAAGACGCGCAACACCTCAAGTGTATGAACGATACCTGCGCCGTCATCGTGCGCACCTTCACCGATGTCCCACGAGTCGAGGTGGCCCCCAAGCGTGATGATTTCATGGGGCAGTTCACTCCCTCGCCATTCACCGATGACGTTACCCTGCTCCACATCCGGAAAGGCATGACAGTTCATTTCCAGCGTAACTTCAAGGTCAGGATGCTCCGTTAGTTGGTTCGCAAGCCAGCTTGCATCCACCGTTGAAAGGGCCGCACTCGGTACACTATCGGTGCCATCTTCGTAATACATCCCACCGGTATGCGGCAAGGTGTCGAGTGCGTGGGTCATGGAGCGTACCAAAGCGCCGATGGCACCGGCTTCAGCTGCGGCAACGGCGCCCCTCCCGCGCTGGTCCACGGCGCCGCCGTATGCAGCTCCCGTGTTGATTAGTACAGGGTCCATTGGGCGGTTGAACAGCACGAGCCTTCCTTCGACTTCCTCCTTTGGTAATTCGCTCAACCGATTAAGGGATTTGACTTGCACCATCCGGGCCCGCAGCGGCGCATCTTTTGGTGTACCAACGGATCCTCCAAGTGCGGTGATGTGAAGTGGATGCTGCGTACCGTCGATGATGGCGGTTGCGTTGGCGACTGTTCCGCGTGTCCAGCTTGGGACCATGACCGGCATGACCCAAACGGAATCAGCGCCGTAGCTGCTGAGTATGCCTTGCCCCCACTGCATGGCGTCTGAGGCGCTTTGCGAGCCGCTCAAACGGTGGCCGATGCTTTTGGTCAACTGGCGCAAATTCTCGTAGGCCTCGCCACGGGCAAGAGATTCGTCGAAGATAGCTCGGATGAAAGTGCTGTCGCCTGCGTTCTGAAGTTGATAATCGGGGGCTTGAGCAAGGGAGGTGAGGCCGCTAACAATGGCCAAGAAGATGGATACGCTGCGCATGCTCGAAAATAAGCCAAAGGACGTGCCTCACTCCACCAGTGCCGTACATTTGCTGCTCATTTGGTTTTCCATGCGTCACAACCTCTCCGAAACGACCGAACTGCTTAGGGACCGACGAAGCATTAGTCCTGAACGCTACTCCCCGCGTAAGGTGCACAGGGAAATTGTAGAACAAGCATTGATCAATGCCACTTGGGCGCCAACGCACGGAATGACACAGCCTTGGCGTTTTAAAGTATATGTCGGTGAAGGCATGAAGCACATCGGTCCCAAACTCGCCGAATGGTATGCCCAATGTGCTGGGGACAATGTATCTGCCAAAAAGGTGGCGAAGCTGCAGAACCGAGGAGAGCGGGTGACCGCCTTGGTTGTATTGGGGATGGAGCCGGATCCCAATGGTTTGATCAGTCTCGAGGACGAACGTATGGCTGTGGCCTGCGCTGTGCAGAACATACACCTGACGTGCACCGCCCATGGCATCGGGGGATTCTGGTCCACGCCGAAGTTTTTGCAACTGCCAGAGGTGAAGGCGTTTGTTGGACTTCCGAACAATGGCGAGGTCCTTGGAATTTTCTACATGGGTTACCCGGAGGACGGCATTTGGCCGAAGAGCCACCGCAAGCCATTGGAGTACGTGACGGATTGGAATGAGTGAGCGTGCTATTACGGCAGGATGATGCGAAATTCCAACGCAAACCCCGCCTGCGGCATGAATAGCCGAACATTAGCTTTCTCGAGGTCACGCTCCCATTGTGCTTCGCCCCAGCGGTTAGTTGACCATTCCCGCCACCAGATGCATCCCACATAGAGCCCTGCTTTTGTGGCATTTGCGGGCCGATACAGCGCACCAATTTCTGCACGTAGTGGGACCGTCCAACGGTGTTGCCTGTTTTCTTCTACCTCGTATTCGTGGTAAATCAGCCCAATTTGCTGGTATCCTGTAGTGAACACGTCACTCAATAAGAAGTCAACGCAAACACCCCCTCCAGCAAGCAATTCCCAGCGTTGGTTTATGGAGACTTTTGTCTGAGCTAAAAGCGGAATCCGGTAGCGACCTGCCCGGAGGGATAAGGTGTCCGCTGTTTTATCTCCGCTGACTTCAGAAGCAAAAGTTAGCCCCCAATTGGAACGCATGCGCAGGGTTTCAAGTCCCGTTTCCATGCTCCAGCTGCTGCCTTTGAAATTGCGGTGCAGGCGCAATCCGAAACCGCTGCCTACCTGTGGTTGCCACTCCAGCGTGAGCCCCTCGTCGTTGGCTTCAGTGGATTCGTATCCTACGGCCTCCAGCGGGACCACTCCAACGGTGCTCACCCCCAGTTCCCAATTCGGCGTTCTTCCTTGCGCGGAACTGGAATTGCTAAGTGCTCCCACCAAAGCCAGCAGCAGAACTCCTCCTGTAACGATCAATAAGGCGTAACGAAATCCAGCAACTGGGATGAACTTGGTGCGGTGATGCGCATGCACGAGGTGGTTTAAGCGCAAGGCTTCGCGGAAGTGTGTTCGAGGCACCCCAAAGAGCCATTGGTTGTCTTCCTCGTGACGTTCGTAAGGAACATTAGCTGTCCGGAGCATCTGCTCGTATTCTTCTGCATGCTCCGTTTCTTGGAACGAAAACACATAGTAGCGGTTGTCGCCGGGGTGGATGAAATAATTGGTCCAACGCATGCTAGATGCGAAGGTATGCATTCCTTCCGGGTCCTTTTGGCATGAAAAAGGCCCGGGACATTCCCGGGCCTTGGTTTCAATCTCCCACTTGACGTTACAATGTGGCTACAATGTGCACGTCGAGTTCGATGTCGTCGTTGATGAGCTTATCACCAAGGTCAGGGAACAAATCGGGGAACGCTCCAGAACGAAACTTCACATCATGCTTGGAACGGTCAAAAGAGAGCGAGGCATCGACCACCATGTTGCCATCTTCGTCGGATACCGTGATGGGGAAGACGATGGGCTGTCCAATCTCTCGTATGAAAATCTTGCCGTAGGCGTAGGTTACATCGGCTTTGGTTTTGATGCCTTCAATATCCAATCGAGAAAAAGGAAATTTTTCCACACCAAAGAAATCACCCGATTTCAAGTGGCCAAGTAGATTCGTCTTCGAAGATTCACCCATGTCTTCATCAGTCACAACGATGCTATTCATGTTAATGGCGACGAAGCCGCTGGAAATGGCTTTATCGATGACTTGGATGCTGCCTTTATGGACATTTACGGTTCCTTCGTGAAATTGCGTCGTTATTTCCGTGCCTTTCCAGCGAACGGTGCTGGCCTCGACATCGACTGCGTATGTGCCGCCTATAAATTCGACTGCTTCGGTGGATTTATTTTCCTCCTTGGCTGTTGTCGCTTCCGTTTTCGCTTCATTCGGGGCGCTACAGGAAGCGAGAGCAACAACGACGGCATATGCAGTCCAGGTGAGTATTTTTTTCATTGTCTTTTGTTTCAATGGATTAACAAGTGCTGCCTTCAACTGTTCAAGGCTGAGCGCACAATTCCGGCAATGACTTTGCCATCGGCCTTACCCGCCATGCGGCTGGAGGCGATTCCCATGACCTTTCCCATTTCGCCCATTCCCGTTGCACCTGTTTCGGCCAGGATGGCTTCGACTTCGGATTTGATTTGCTCTTCCGTTAAGGGTTGGGGTAAGAATTCAGCGATGACAGAGGCTTGAGCGCGCTCTTCCGCTTCGAGGTCTGCACGGCCTTGTTCTGCATAGAGTTCAGCGGTTTCGCTGCGTTGCTTGAAGAGCTTGGTCAGAATTGCCAGAACGGTGCTATCCGGGATGTCATCACCGTCCGCTCCCGTTTTAGTCGCCTCTAGCATGAGCTTGCTCTTTACGTCTCTCAGTGCGGCCAGCCGCTCACGGTCTTTGTTGCGCATAGCGTCTTTAATGCCATGCGAAATGGTGCTGTACATGCTCATAATTAGTCGACGTTATCGTGAAGGAATGGATTGTCATTGCGTAACTCAATAGCACGCTCGCCATCGTCGTCCGTCTCTTCGTGCAGCGTGAATCGGCTGACCTGCGATTTCGACGAGTGATCGATGTCATCGAGGATGACTTGCCTCCGCTTGTAGGCAGGCTCGGCTTCGAGGTCCGCCAAACCTCCGGGTGTTTTGAGCTTGCGGGTGAATTGAGAAATCCGCTGGTTACGCGCTTGTAGGTCGCCTTCCGCAGTACGGGACAACGGCTCAATAACTTCACGCGAAGGATTCGGTGCCAGATCAGGTGTTTGAGAGAGCGGTTGCTCTACTGGTGGTTGCGCCGGTGTGACGGGTTGTGATGGGGGGGTCTCTGTAAAACGGATGCTTCCGAGGTTCGGTTCATCGCTTGTAGTCGGAAGCGGCTCGCTCTCTAACGTATACACGGTCACCGAAGGGGGTTCCCCATTTGCGCCGGTCACTGGCGGGGCCTTGTCCTCCTCCGTGGATTCTACGTCTGATGTTTCAGCTTCTGCTGTGACCAAATCGAACTTTGGCGCTTCGGCCGGGGAAGGAGGCTCTTGAGCCGCGTCGACTTGCTTCATGTAGGGCATTTCCTCCTCCGACAAATGGTGAGTTGGAGATGCTGAGGTTTGTTGGGTCGGCTGGACGGGTGCTGTGATTTCCTTGGGCTCGTCTTCTAAACTGAACACAGTTGTCCTCTGTTTTGCGGGTGTTTCTAGCGTGTCTTGTGCCTGGAAACCAGTAGCGATAACGGTCACACAGAGGTCTTCGTCCAATTTCTCATCCTCGCCGTACCCCCAAATTACTTCGGCCGATTGTCCAGCAGCGTTTTGGATGAAATCCGTTATTTCCATGATTTCATCCATGAGGATTTCATTGGTACCGAAGGTGATGTTCAGTAAAACAAAGTTGGCACCGGTGATGTCACAATCGTTGAGCAGGGGCGATTCCAATGCCTCGGTCACCGCTGTTCGTGCACGGCCCTCTCCGCTGGCTTTGCCTGAACCCATGATGGCCCTACCCGAATTTCGCATAACGGTGTTTACATCGTTCATATCGACGTTGATTTCACCGGTTAGTGTGATTACCTCTGCGATGCCCTTGGCTGCTGTGCACAAGATTTCGTCTGCGTTATTGAAGGCAGACCGGATGGTCAAGTTGCCATATAATTCTCGCAGCTTGTCGTTGCGAATGATCAAGAGGGTATCGACGGCTTCGCGTATCTTCTCCAGACCTTCACTAGCCTGTGCGCTTCGGCGGCGGCCTTCAAATTGGAAGGGGATGGTGACGATCCCTACTGTAAGGATGTCCATCTCGCGCGCAGCTTGTGCAATGACGGGTGCTGCGCCGGTTCCGGTGCCGCCACCCATTCCAGCGGTAATGAAGACCATGCTGGTTTTGTTGCCGATTAGTGCCTTGATCTCTTCGAGCGTTTCAATGGCAGCGTTGCGGCCCACGTCCGGAAGGGAGCCTGCGCCTTGGCCTCCAGTCAGCGTGGCGCCGAGCTGCACTTTTACAGGAACAGGACTTGCATCAAGCGCTTGGGCATCGGTGTTGCACACGATGAAATCCACGCCTTGGATACCGCGGTCATACATGGTGTTCACCGCGTTCGATCCGCCTCCGCCGACGCCAATGACCTTGATTGGAGAGGTGAGGGAAGGGTAAGGGTTGGGAGTGCTCATATCATTCATCTCAATTCGGGTTCCTGTGTTTATTGAATTTCTTCGTCTTCAACGAAGTATTTGCGCATGAGTTCTAGGATGCCAGTACGTTCTGAACCAGTGGCTTCATCGGTCAGTGATTCGCCGTTGCTGGCCATGCGGTCAAATCCTTTGATGACCAGCCCTACGCCGGTGGCAAAACTGGGGGCCGTGACTTCTTGGTTGGGTGCTTCCGCTAAGTGCTCGCTGGGGTAGCCGACGCGGCAATCCATTCCGGTAACGTATTGGAACAACTGCGTTATGTGACGCAATTGCGAGCCACCTCCCGTTAAAACGACGCCGCCAATCAACTGGTCAGCAAAGCCGGAGTTACGGATTTCGAAATTCACGTGTTCTATGATTTCCGTCATGCGTGCCTCTATGATGCTGGCGAGGTTCTTCAAGCTGATCTCCCGTGGGTTTCGTCCTTGCAATCCTGGGATGCACACGATTTCGTTGTCCTTCATTTCGGTAGCGATGGCCGAACCGAAACGCTGCTTAAGCAATTCGGCCTGCTTCTTCATGATTTGGCATCCTTGACGGATGTCCTCCGTTAGTACGTTGCCGCCAAAAGGAATAACCGCTGTGTGGCGGATGATTCCGTCCTGGAAAATCGCGATGTCGGTGGTGCCACCTCCGATGTCCACCAAAGCCACACCCGCTTCTTGCTCTTCGGCACTCAATACCGAGGCAGATGAGGCGAGGGGTTCGAGAATCAATTGATCTACATTTAGCTCTGCCTTTTTTATGCAACGGTTGATGTTGCGGATGGCAGCGATTTGACCAATGATGACGTGAAAATTGGCTTCAAGCCGAATGCCACTCATGCCCACGGGCTCTTTAATGCCCCCCTCGTTATCCACGGTGTATTCCTGAGGCAAGACGTGCAGAATCTCTTCGCCGGGTTGCATCACTTGGCGGTACATGTCTTGGATTAAAGCATCAATATCGACCTGGCTAATTTCCGATTCGAGGTTGTCGCGTGTTCGTTGACCGCGCGTCTGCTGGCTCTTGATGTGTTGTCCAGCGATGCCAACGTTGACATCAACAAACACGGTTCCAGAAGTGCGTTTGGCTTCTTCAATGGCGGTGCGGATAGAGTCCACCGTTTTTTCGATGTTGGCCACTACGCCGCGGGATACCCCGACGGATTCGCTTTTGCCGTAACCGAGGATTTCGATTTTTCCGTGTTCGTTACGTCGCCCGACGAAGCAGGCGATTTTCGTCGTTCCGATGTCGAGGCCGACGACGATTTTTTCTGGGGTTTGTGATGCAGAATCCATGGGCGTAGAGGTTGCTTAGTAATACCGTTGGGCGACTACTTGATCTGTATAGGTCAAGTCGATTCGCTTGTAGACGTTCAGGT
Organism: Crocinitomicaceae bacterium; assembly: GCA_002690915.1. Taxonomy (GTDB): domain Bacteria; phylum Bacteroidota; class Bacteroidia; order Flavobacteriales_D; family Sanyastnellaceae; genus UA16. Next base: position 89,372 of record NZGF01000064.1, on the reverse strand, counting down.
TGCCCCGTTCGACATGTTCGGTGTAGAATACAAGGAGTTTATTTAGTTTCTCTTCGAGGTGCTGGGTGTTGCCAAATTGAATTCGCGCCGCCCCAACGCGTGGGACTACGCTCAATCCGGTTTCGTCGTCGACTTCGATTTGATCGATGAAGGCGGACCACAGTGGATCGTTGGTTGTGGCATTTACTAAGGCAAAAGCTTCAGCAGCGGCCTCGAATGATGGCGCGTGGATAATCGGCACCCGTGCGGTATAGTGCGGTGAAAGAGGAAGCATGGTGCCGTTGGAATCAATATAGAAATCGGACGCGTCCTCCGATGTGTGAACACGAGCGAGGGGTTTGCGTTGGGTGACTCGGACGTGTAATGTTCGGTTCAGCCCGGGGTAGATTTCAATGCCATCAATGGCAGGAATCTCATGCACCCAATGTTCCACATCGTGAAGTGATAAATCGGCGATGAAGGTGCCAGCAATGCTGTCGTGGGCGTAGATGTGATCGCGTACACCTGCGGCATCGACAAAGAACATTCCGTCGATTTCGACTACGTCCACTTCCAACCCTGCGTACCGTGCATTGGACTCGCGTTCCACCGAAAATCCGACCAGGGCTCCACTGCCGGTAATCAGCAAAACGGCTGAGGCGATGGAGAGGATGGTTCGAATCATGGTGTGTTCAGGTGTCAACTTTGAATCTGTGAGGGTCCTCCTTAAGCCAGTGAGTAAGGGGTTGGACGCATCGATCGATGTCGCCAGCTCCAAGGGTCATCAGCACGTCGGGAGGAAACTCCTTCAGGTTATCGAATATCTGATGCGATTCGATGAGGTATTTGTGGGGGTGGGGGATGTTTTCAAACAGGGCTTGTGAATCGATTCCCGTTATGGGCGCTTCTCGTGCGGGGTAGACGGGCAACAAAAACACACGATCCAATTGGGCCAACGCCCGACCAAACTCTACTAAATTGTCCCGGGTCCGCGAGAACAGATGTGGCTGGAAAATACCGGTGATTTTCCTCCCTGGATGATGCAGGCGAGCCGCTGCGATGGCGGCCTCCAACTCTACTGGATGATGTGCGTAGTCGTCGATGTAGATGCCATGGTCCGCCCGGATGTGGTAAGCAAAACGCCGTTCGATGCCCTGGAAAGTACCCAGCTGCTTCAAGCAGCCTTCCACATCGGCGCCAGCGGCTTCCGCCAAGCACACGGCGGCCAGCGCATTTTTCACGTTGTGGATCCCGGCGAGGGGAAAGCGCACGCCTTCATGCCAACGCCCACCCGCCCAAACGTCTCCGGTCAGCCAGCCTTTTTCGATGTGCAGGGCGGTGGCTGCCGCCTGCCAGGCTTCCGCTGTCGAGCTTGAGGCCGTGACGCCGTACCGCATGCTGTTAACGCCTTTGATGTGGACGTCAGCTTCCAAGAACAGGGTACCACTGACGCGTTCGGCGAAGGCCTTGAACCCCTCGTGAAATGAAGCGATGTCGCCGTACACGTCGAGGTGATCAGGATCTGTACTTGTGATCGCTGCATGGGTTGGATGGAGGTGCAGAAAGCTTCGGTCAAACTCATCTGCTTCGACCACGGTCCATTCGGCATTCGGCGACCACACGGCGTTCGATTGTGTTCCCACTAAAATACCGCCGATGAAGGCCCGGCAACCTGAAGTCTGTTCGTTCATCAAATGTGCGAGCAAAGCGGAGGTTGTGGTCTTACCGTGGGTGCCGGCAACGGCCAAGGTCGGCTTGTTTTCGGTGAGCCACCCGAGCACTTCACTGCGTTTACCCATGCGGCAGCCGCTTTCGCGGGCGCGAACAAGCACCGGGAAATCGTTCGGAACAGCGGGTGTTCGAACCACAAGTGTGCCTTCCTGTGGCGCTGCGTTCAACCAGCGATTGAAGTGCGCTAGGGCCTCGGCCTCGGACGCTCCAGCGCTGATGGACATGCCGGCTGATTTCAAGCTCGCGACCAATGAAGAATCTGTTCGGTCGTATCCGGCCACGGCCAAGCCCTCGGCATGGAGGTAGCGTGCAATTGCACTCATGCCAATGCCGCCAATGCCAATGAAGTAGCAGTGTGTTATGCCAGTCATAGGAGTTTTTCCAATTCGCTGACAACGTCTCTAGCGGCTCTCGGACGGGCCGCATTGAGTAGATTAGCTTGCAAGTATTTTGCCCGTTCCGCATCGCACAATAAGCCGGCTATCGCGGCTTCCAGGCCGTCAATCACTTCAGAGTCGGGGAGTAGAATAGCACCGTCTCGGTCACTCAGTGAACGCGCATTTTTCGTCTGGTGGTCTTCTGCGACCACCGGTGAAGGAACGAGAATGGTAGGTTTGCCCACAAGGGCCAATTCTGCAATGGACATGGCGCCGGCCCGGCTGGCGATGACCGTCGCTGATCGGTACGCGAGGTCCATACGGTCGATGAAGCCCAAGCAGCGGATGCCCGCTTGCACGGCATCGGGCCAGTTTTTCATGCGTGCGTGCATGGCTCCGTGGTACCGCGTACCGGTTTGCCAGATCAGGTCAAACGGCAAGGCTTCGGCAGCCCTTTCGGCCATGCTGCAGACCGCTGCATTCATGGAATCCGCGCCGAGGCTGCCGCCCATGACAAACACCACCGGTCGGCTTCCGTCAAATCCAAAATGCTTCCACGCGGCCTCAGCGGATTGCCCGTGGTCGGAGACGGCATCGAGCACCTGCATCCGCAGCGGATTTCCAGTCTCCACAATGCGGTCCGCTGGGAACCAACGCTCTAAGCCGGGGAATCCTGAGCAGATCAGTCCCACGCGCTTTGCCAGTAACCGGTTTGTGACGCCCGGGAAAGAGTTTTGCTCTTGGATGGCCGTAGGGATACCCATTTGCGCGGCTTGGTGGAGCACCGGCCCGCTCGCAAACCCACCCACGCCCACGACTAGTTCTGGCCGAAAGCGACGGAGGATGCGGCGCGCATTCCAGAGAGAGCTAATAAGCTTAAAAGGAAAAAGCCAATTTCGCAGGCTGCGCCAATTTCGATCCACACCTGTAATCCAAAGCCCTTCGATGGCGTAACCGGCGGCGGGCACCTTTTCCATCTCCATGCGGCCTTTGGCGCCGACGAAAAGGATGTTGCACTTAGGATGCTGGCGTTTGATTTCGTCGGCAATGGCCAAGGCGGGATGGATGTGGCCGCCCGTTCCCCCTCCGGAAATAATCACTCGGCTGATTGTGCTCAAAGAATCAGCCATGAAATTCGGGTTCACTGACGATTCGGTTGCCCGTAGGTTTTGATTTCTTGGCCGATTTCTCCCAGTTGCCTGGGTCGGTCACCGAACGGGAAACAGCTAAGATCATACCAATGGCCAAGCAGGTGAAAATCATCGAAGTACCGCCGTAAGATACCATGGGCAATGGTTGCCCTGTTGTGGGGAAGAGCCGCACAGCGACCGCCATGTTGATCATGGCTTGGAAGACCAGCATGAAGCCCAAGCCCATGGCGAGTAATCCGCCAAAATGCCGCGGGCAACGCGTGGCCGTACGCATGGTTCGATAAAGCAGAATCAGATACGCCAACACCAGCCCCAAACCACCAATGACTGCGCCCCACTCCTCAATGATGAAGGCGTAAATCATGTCCGAATAGGGATGGGGCAAAAAGTTTCGGGAAGTGCCGGTTCCCGGTCCCGTGGGAAGCAGTCCTCCCCGGTTGATGGCTACCTGAGCCAGCTCAATTTGGTATTCCAAGGCATCACCTTCTTCAACGGCACCAACGCCCGCGAAGCGCTCCAATCGTCCGGCCCAAGTTCCAAAGCGTGGTAACGCCTCAGGAACGGCCTTACCCACGCCATATAGCAGAACCAAACTGAGCATACCCATCCCTGCAATGCGTGCCATGTGCTTCCAGGGTACACCGCCAATGAATAGCATACCCACGCACACCACACCGAGCAATGCAGCGGTCGAAAAGTCGGCCGGCAATATGAGTCCACAAATGATTCCAATGGGGATCAAAATCGGCAGTACACCTGCTCGGAAGTCATGCAATTGGGCGCGCCGGTTATTCAATTCACGCGCCACATATGTCACCAATACCACCTTGGCAAAATCGGATGTTTGCAGGGTCAGCCCGATAAAGGGAATGCGCAACCAGCGTTTGGCATCGTTGATGTCCGCCCCAAACGCTAGCGTCAAAATTAGCAGTGCGGCGGCGACCCAGATGAGCACCTGTGAAATCCTAGAAAAGTACCGGAAGTTGACTTTGTGAATCAGGAGCATGATGCCCCATCCGAGGGTCAGCATAACCCCCTGTTTGAATAGGAAAAGTGATGAACCGCCATCTGACTTGTATGCCAGCGATGAAATGGCACTGTATACCGCCAAAAGGGATAACAGGCTGAGCATCAAGGTGACCATCCAGATGACCTTGTCCCCTTCCAACCATGCGCCGACGCGCCGGTGTAAGTTCATGCTATTCCCTTCAGGCATATTTAGAGGTTGCGCACCGCCGCTTTGAATTCGCGTCCGCGTTCTTCGTACGAACCGAACAAGTCGAAACTTGCGCATGCCGGTGAAAGCAATGCGGTATGTCCAGGGCTCCCCAATTGATAGGCCAACTGCACGGCTTCCGAGGCAGTACTCACCTCGTGACAGCTGTCTACGCGTTCGCCGAACGCATCGATCAGTTTCTTGTTGTTTTTGCCGAGGCAGATGAGGTAGTCCACCTTGCCCGTAACGAGGTGTAACAAGGACGTGTAGTCGTTGCCTTTGTCCACGCCGCCGGCAATCCAGATGATCGGCCCTTCGGTGCTTTCCAGTGCGTACCAGGTGCTATTGACGTTGGTGGCTTTTGAGTCGTTCACAAACGTGATGCCATTGGTCTCGACAACAAACTCCATGCGGTGTTCGATGGCGTCAAATTGCGCGAGGCTATCGCGGACGCCTTCTTTGCGGAGTTCAAGTGCGCGGGCAGCGACGCTGGCTGCCATGCTGTTGTACAGGTTGTGTTTGCCCTGCAATGCCAATTCTTGGATGGTCATGGTAAATGGGTTTTGATGAGGAAGATTGATGGTGAATTCGTAAGGGTGATCCGGGTGATCGACCGAAGCCAATCCCCAGGGGTTGAGGCCGTTTTCGGCCAGGTTATTTTGAAGTTGAGATTCGGTCTGGCCACTTGAAACCGCCACAACGCGGGCGGTAATTTGACCCATTGCATGTGCGCGCTTCCAGCGTGCTACGGAAAGTGGGTCATCGGCATTGAGGACCAGGATGTCCGATGCATTTTGGTTAGAGGCAATGCGCCATTTGGAATCGGCATATTGTTCGATGTCGTTGTTGTACCGGTCAAGGTGATCTGGGGTGATATTGAGGAGGATGGCAACGTCTGGACGGAACGAAGTAATCCCGTCCAATTGGAAGCTGCTCACCTCCACTACCTGCACCGCAGCAGGATGGTGGCGCTCGCTCAAGTCGCGTGCCCAGCTTTTGCCGATGTTCCCAACACATGCCACATCGCAACCGGCGCCTTCAAATAGCGCAGCGATTAGCGCAGTTGTCGTGGTTTTTCCATTCGATCCTGTGACGGCAATGACATGTTGCCCGTCTGTGCGAGCGAAGCGGCTGGCAAATTCAATTTCGCTGATGAGCACTCCGCCTGATGCCTTGATCTGTTGCAAGAGTGGAGCGGAATCCGGAATACCAGGGCTTTTGATGACAGTGGCACCGGCCGCTGCAGCGGCTAGGAGACGGGTTTCATCGTGTCCGTCTGCTTCCCATTCCACTCCAGCGCCATCCAGCTCCGTGGCACGATCAGCGTGGACCGCCCCGGCGTCGCTTACCCAAGGCTGCAAACCCTGGCGCACCGCAAGCAGGGCGGCTCCTGTGCCGCTTTCTCCTGCTCCTAGTATGGGTACGATGGGATGAGACATGGAGTTATCGAACTTTCAGAGTGACGATGGTGATAACGGCCAAAAGGATGCCCAAAATCCAGAACCTTGCTGTAATCTTGGATTCAGGAATGTTTTGTTTTTGATAGTGGTGGTGAAGCGGTGCCATCAGGAAAATGCGGCGGCCTTCTCCGGTTTTACGTTTGGTGTATTTGAACCAACCGACTTGCAAAACGACAGAAAGGTTTTCAATCAAGAAAATGCCGCAGAGCAAAGGCAATAGTAGCTCCTTGCGAATGGCGATGGCAAACGCCGCAATGATGCCGCCCAATGCCAGGCTACCGGTATCGCCCATGAAGACCTGCGCCGGGAAGGCGTTGTACCATAAGAAGGAGATACACCCGCCCACAAAGGCAGCAATGAACACGACCAATTCTTCTGAGCGCGGGATGTAGTGGATGTTCAGGTAATCAGCGGTGACAATGTTTGAGCCAACATAAGCCAGCACGGCCAGGCCCAATCCGATGATGGCGCTGCTGCCAGTGGCCAAGCCGTCGATGCCGTCCGTGAGGTTGGCGCCGTTGCTCACCGCAGTGACAATGAGTATGACCAGCGGGATGAAGGCTAACCAGCCCCATCCGATGGCCCAATCGCCCATCCAGGTGACCAGTCGTTCGTAATCGAAGCTGTTGTCCTTCATGAAGGGAACAGTGGTTTCGGAGGATTTTTTTGCTTCCCAAATCGGAAGGCCGCTGTTGGGTTCAAACACTTCGAATGCCGTGCCGTCTGTCGCCGTCATTTCAACGACTTGGCCAGAGTACGCGCGGTCAGCTGGATCCTTGATGGTGACGTCTGGGTGCCACCACATAATGGCGCCAACGATAATACCAACGCCGACTTGACCGATGATTTTGAAACGGCCAGCGAGGCCTTCTTTATTCTTTTTGAAGACCTTGATGTAGTCGTCGAGAAATCCGATCGCACCCAGCCAAACCGTGACAAGGAGCATCATCTGTGTGTAGATGTTGGACAGGTCAGCAAAGAGTAGGGTGGGAACCAGAATGGCCGCTAGGATGATGAGGCCGCCCATCGTCGGGGTACCCTGCTTATTCATTTGCCCTTCCAATCCCAAGTCACGCACGATTTCGCCGACTTGCTTAAGTTGGAGCCATTCGATGATGCGCTTACCGAAAAGGATGCCAATGACCAATGATGTAATTAGGCTCATGCCCGCGCGGAACGAGATGTATTGGAATAAGCTTACGCCGGGCAAGTCCATCACGGAATCGAGGTAAGTGAAGAGGTGATACAGCATCAGGCGGGATTGAAAGCGTTGAGGAGTTCTTCGCGGTCATCGAAATCGTAGCGGATGCCTTTGATTTCCTGGTAGGTCTCGTGGCCTTTTCCGGCGACCAAGACGATGTCGCCTTCCCTGGCCAATTGAGCTGCCATGCGAATGGCCTCGCGTCGGTCGGAGATTGCGAAGCATTTTTTGGTGGCGATAGGATCGAGCCCGGCACGCATGTCGTTGATGATGGCGTCGGGTTCCTCGTCTCGGGGGTTGTCTGACGTGAGGAAAACCCGGTCGCTCCACTGCGCAGCGGTCTGAGCCATGATAGGCCGCTTGGCCCTATCGCGGTTGCCGCCGCATCCCACAACGGTGATGACCTGGGTCTCACCGGCTCGAAACGTATCAATCGTCTTGAGTACGCTGTCCAAGGCATCTGGAGTGTGGGCATAGTCCACAATGGCGGTGATGCCCTCGGTCGCTTGTACACACTCGAAGCGGCCGGCCGGCGGCTTGAGGAGCGAAAGGTTTGTGAGCACTTCCATTTCGTCCATGCCCAATTCCATCGCCACAGCAAACACGGCCAACAGGTTGTACGCATTGAATGCGCCGATCAGCTGGCTGTAGAGGTCTTGACCATTGAGGTGGATTTGCAACCCTTCGAGCGTATTCTCCACCACACGTCCCCGGTAATCGGCCATTGAAGTAAGGGCGTAATCCTTGATGCGCCCTTTGCAATCTATGACCATGTCGGTACCGTGTGAATCGTCCTGGTTGTAGAGCGCAAACGCTTCAGCGGAGACCAAATCGAATAAGCCTTTTTTGGCTTGGATGTAGGCATTGAAGTCTCCGTGGTAATCGAGGTGGTCGTGTGTGATATTGGTGAATACGGCTCCGGTCAATTTGGTGCCAGCGAGGCGGTGTTGGTGAATGCTGTGGGAACTCGCTTCTATGAATACATACTTGCACCCAGCATCAGCCATGCGGCGGAAGAGCTGCTGCATCTGAAGGGCATCGGGAGTGGTGTGGCTTGCAGGTACCACTTGATCGAGTATCCGGTTTTCAACCGTTGACAGCATACCCGCGCGCCGGTCCATGGAACGGAATAAGCGGTGGAGTAAGCTGACCGTTGTTGTTTTACCATTGGTTCCTGTGACGGCGACCACTTTCATTGAGGCACTTGGATCATCGTAAAATTTTGAGGCGATGTGTCCCAAGGCGATGGCCGCATCGAGAACGCGGACATAGGTCACGTGTTCGGCATGTTGTTCTGGTACCCGCTCGCAAACCACTGCTGTTGCCCCTTTTTCAACAGCCTGTTCGATATAGTCGTGGCCGTCAACGTGGACACCGGGGATAGCAACGAACAAGCTGAAGGCTTTCACTTTTCGGCTGTCGAATGCAAGGTCCTCAATGGCGACGTGGGTGTTGCCCAAGATGTCTTGGATACGTGTGCCGTAAAGGATTTCTTTCAGGAGTTTCATGCGTTCAGGACAATTCGATGGTGATGGATGAGGTGCGGTTGATGGCCATTCCAGGCGCCAAGCTCTGGCGACGAACAGTTCCCGATCCCTTCGTCTGCACGCGCAGTCCGGCGTTTTCGAGTAGGTAGAGTGCGTCCCGCAAGCCCATTCCTCGGACGTCTGGCACGTGAGACGGTTGAATGGTCCGAGGGGTAAGGGCGGTAACACTGTCGCCGGTGGTGGCAGTGACCCAGTCGCTGGTATTGTCCCCGGTATATGGAAGTCCGAAAGCCTCGTAGAGATTGACCAACTCTTCGCGTGCCCCGTCTTTCGCTCCCGGCAGTCGATGCGCTTCTGTCAGTAATCCTTGGCTGCGCTCATGAAAAGTGGGGTCTGTGGCATACACCTTGTTGGCCAATTCGCGGAAAACCGGACCGGCAATGCTCGAGCCGTAATAGACCCCGCTGCGGGTATCGGCAATAACGACAATGCAAGAGTAGCGCGGAGATTCTGCTGGGAAATACCCTGCGAACGAAGCACGGTAGCGTCCGTCGTAACCATTGGGTCCGGCAATGCGTGCGGTGCCTGTTTTCCCCGCCACTGTGTACGGGCTCTTGGCAAAAATGTACTGGGCTGTACCCTGGCCTGTAGGATCGGCCACGCGCCGCATCATACGCTGGCAGGCTTCTAGTGTAGATGCTGAGCAAATGCGCTGCTTCACGACCTCTGGCGCGATGGTGCGAATGACCGTTCCATTGGATTCCAATCGCTCAACCAACTGAGGACGCATGAGTTTTCCGCCATTGGCAATCGTGTTGTAAAGGCTTAAGGTTTGCAGCGGGGTCTGAGTGAGCTCGTAGCCGATGGACATTTGCGTCAAGGAGAGCCCTGACCAGCGGCCACTGCCAGCCTCGGTGTAGACTTGAGGCTCAGCTTCGCCCGCCAGTCGAATGCCGGTGGGTTCATTTACACCCAGCCGCTGCAAGCTGTTCAAGAATGCTTGCGGATCGTCTCCGAACGCGCCTTTCAACGTGAGGGCTGTGCCCACGTTGGAACTGACTTCGAAAATTTCTTCCGTAGTCAGGAGGCCATGACCGCCTTGGTCCGCATTGGAATCCGACATGCGAATCCCGTAAAATGATACAACCCCGTTCTTGGTGTCGATTTCATCGTTGGGCTTCACGCCGCCGTTTTCCATGGCGGTGAGCAACGAGGCCAGCTTAAAGGTTGATCCAGGTTCAACGGCGGTACCAATGGCATGGTTGAAGGATTCTTGGTACACCGATGGGGTGTCTTCGGCACCTTCTTTGGTGCGGGTCAGGTTGGCCATGGCTCGGATCTTTCCCGTCGCCACTTCCATGAGTATTACGGTTCCCCACGCTGCCTCGTGCGTTTGCAATTGCCTGCGAAGTGCATTGCTAGCGACGTCTTGCAGGTGCATGTCGATGCTGCTGATGACGTCGTAGCCGGCTACAGGTTCGACGATGTAATCATCCGAGACGGGCATCCATTGTCCCCCGGCAACTCGCCGCTGCAGTTGCCGACCGGTAACGCCGGCGAGTTCTTGATTCCAGCTGGCTTCCAAGCCCACTCGGTTTTCGTCACGGTCGATACCGATGGTGCGGCCGGCCAAATCTCCGAACGGCTTGCGTCGTTGCTCGATGCGGGTAAACGTGAAGCCGCTTTTGAACCGCCCGCGTCGGAGGAAGGGGAGTTCGACCAGCTGCTTTTGTTTGATGTACGAGACGCGTCGTGCGACCAGGGTGTTGCGACGGCCCATGTTGCGTCCGTTGCGCAGAATTTCGCGGTATTCAGCGGGGTTTTTGTCGCCTAACACCTCACTTAGACCCGCACACAGGTCGTCGAGTTCTCGGTCGAATATGCCCCAATCGATGGCCTCACTCTTGCTGTCCCACCGCACTTCGAAGACCGGTACAGAGGTCGCCAGCACGCTTCCGTTGGCGGCGTATATCTGACCGCGTGCGGGTGCGATAGACTGGACGCTGGATTCGAAGCGTTCGCCTGCGGCCTTCCACTGTTCGTGTTCTGCGCCCTGAATCCATAGGATGCGCCCAAAGATGGCCATCCCGAGCAGGACGAACAGTCCGAATGAAAGCCAAGCGCGGTTGCTGAATTCCCGTTGGTTCTTCATTGTTCAACGGATTGGTATTCCAGTAGGAACGGGGGTTCAACGTTTTGGCGCAGGCCCAGGTCAGCGATATTTTGTTCGACGGTACTCTGTTGGAGTTGGGTTTCGAATTCGGCCTTGAGGGTTTTGTATTCAGCGCTTAGTTCTTCCAGTTGACGCTTGGTTTTGAGCTTTTCGCGTTCCAAGCGTTCAAACTGGTAACCCATGGCGATGTAGGCGATGAACAGAACGCTCACGAAGATGAGGTACGGGATGTGACGAGTCACGCCTTCTCGGGTGAGGAACTCACCGCTCAAGACGTCTCGCACAATGGGGTTGATGGAGTTTCGTGTTCGACGCGCTGCACGCTCTTGCGAGTTGCGTTGTCGGCGGCTTCTGAACCAGCGCTTCCGCGAAGTGCCAGGGCTGGTGTTGGCTGACTCACCATCCTTTACGATGCGGTTGCGTTGCTTAGCGGCCTTGGCGGTACGTAAGGCTTTTTTGCGGGTGGAGGACTTGGCTTGATGTTCTGCCAATTTGCGCTTCTGTTCCTCTTGGACGGTTATTTCTACTGGAGTTAACACGCGGTTGCGCGGACCGACATCTGGCTTGGCCTTTGTTTTGCGGAGGAAGGAGAAGAATTTTTTCATGCGGCCAATGAATTGATCTCGTCTAGCGACAAGGCGGTTCGGGTGGCCACTCGTAGTCGGGCACTGCGGGAGCGGGGGTTCCGGACTTGCTCTTCTTTATCGGCGACTATGGCTTTGCGGTTGAGCGGCGCAAACGGGCACAGGGTTGCGCCTTTGAGGTCGCGTTTGATGTCGTCTTCAAAATTGCCGGAACGCATGAAATGCTTTACTAAACGGTCTTCCAAGCTGTGGTAGGAAATGACGGCCAACCGACCGCCTTCTTCCATGAGGTGAATGGAGGATTCTAAGAGGGCTTTGAGCGCGCCCAGTTCATCGTTGACTTCTATTCGAAATGCTTGAAAGACTTGGGCGTGAAACTGGTTCTCCTTGCCGCTGGGGGCAAGGTGTTTCGTGGCCTCCATTAAATCGCCCGTTCGGGCAATGCGCTGGTCCTCGCGGAAGTGGGCGATGGCATGGGCGACCTTATCAGGCCGCTTCAGTTCTCCGTACAATCGGAAAATCCGTGTGAGGTCCTTTACTGTATAGGTGGCAGCAATGTCGGCGGCAGACAACCCATCGTATTGGTTCATTCGCATGTCCAGCGGAGCATCGAAACGGATTGAGAATCCGCGGGTGCCTTCGTCAAATTGGTGGGAGGATACACCCAGGTCAGCCAACAAGCCGTCAATGCGCCGCACCCCATTTAGTCGGAGGAAATTTCGAGTGTGTCGGAAATTTTCCGGAATCAAAGTGAACCGTTCATCAGGAAGTGCATTGGCATGAGCGTCGGCGTCTTGGTCGAATCCGAATAGTTGACCGTTGGAGTCGAGCGCCTCGAGGATGAGACGTGAATGCCCACCTCCACCGAACGTGGCGTCGACATAGATTCCGCTTGGAAGCTCAGCGGCACCAATCCCTGAAATGCTAGCGTCGGCCAAAACAGGAACGTGGTAGGTGCCGGGATTCATGGATTAGTTCTCGTTGTTGGGTTCCAAGTCATTGCGGACCTCTTCGGCGAGGGTTCCGAAATCAAAATCTTCAGCGTCATCGAGGACACTCCTATCATAGCGGGCCTTGCTCCAGATTTCAATCTTTTCGCCGAGGCCAGAAACAATAATCTCATTGTCGGCAGGCAGGTGAATGCCGGCGTGCTCGAGTAGCAATGCCGCGATGTTGATGCGCCCGGAACCGTCAAGTTCCACGTGGGTCGCTCCCTTCATGAATTTGCGTTGGAATAGCTGGTGTTTGCGGTTGTAACGGCTGAGTCGCGACATCTCGCGGTTCACCTTGTCCCATTCGGGTTGGGGGTACACCACCAAACATCCTTCGAAAATATCGCGGTTGATGACCAGTCCATTGTGGAGCACCGTTTCCAGCTGCTTTCGCAAGCGCGCAGGGAACATCAGGCGCCCTTTGGCGTCGATTTTACACGTGTATTCTCCGAGTAGATTGAGCATGGTCGTTAAGAATCTCAAAAATACCCAACATTTCCCACTTTCTCCCACTCTTTGACACTTTCTCCCACTTTGTGGAAAAGTTTTGAATACAGAACTAGGGATAAGTCAACTAGGACGGGGATTTACTGATTTTCGCCTCCGACGATGTTCTTGCGCTATCAACACGTTTTCAACACTTGATGTGGACAGCATATGGGTGCACATGGGCGAATACACTCAGTTTGTTCGACCTTTACCACCTAAACGGTATCAATGGATCAACCTGCCATCATCGAACGCGGACCTTACAAGTATGTCGAGGCCGGAGAGGGCGAACCCCTGCTTGTGCTCCATGGTTTGTTCGGCGCTTTGAGCAACTTCAAAGGCGTTTTCAGCCATTTTTCTAATCGCTTCCGAGTCATCATTCCGATGCTGCCTATCTATGAATTGCCCATGCGGAAGACGAGCGCCAAAAGCCTATCCGAGCACATCGAAGGATTTGTGGCCGAAATGGGACTTGAAAAAGTCCATCTATTGGGCAATAGCCTAGGAGGTCACGTGGGTCTGATTTTCACCAAGAATAACCTTGGAAAGGTGGCGTCATTGAGCTTAACCGCAAGCAGCGGTTTGTATGAAAACGCCTTCGGAAATAGCTTTCCACGCCGCGAGGACAAGACGTTCATTCGCGATAAGGTGGCCGTGACCTTCTATGATTCCAAACATGCAACGGAGGAATTGGTTGATGAATGCTTCGAAGCTGTCAATAGCCGCGAAAAGGTGCTGCGGATTTTGGCCATTGCCAAAAGTGCCATCCGCCACAATATGGCCAATGACCTGCCTGCGATGACCGTGCCCGTTTGCTTGATTTGGGGCAAAAACGACATCATCACGCCGCCCGAAGTGGCAGAGGAGTTCAGGTCGGGCTTCCCGGATAGTGACTTATTTTGGATTGACGAATGCGGACATGCGCCCATGATGGAGCACCCTGAAATGTTCAACCAAATCCTTGAGTCGTGGTATGACGCGCGGGGCTTTGGAAAAGCGGGCTGAGCAGCTATGAAGGTCAAAACATCGGAATTCTTAAAATCCAGCGCACACCCAAAGGAGTGCCCACCAGCTGACCGTCCAGAATACGCATTCATCGGCCGCTCGAACGTAGGCAAGTCGTCCCTCATCAACATGCTGACCAATCGCAAGGGATTGGCCAAAATCTCCTCCACTCCGGGTAAGACGCAGCTGATTAATCATTTTGTGATCGATGAAGGCCACGAAAAAATCGGGGAGGGAAGCAGTTGGTACCTGGTCGATTTGCCGGGTTTTGGCTACGCGAAGGTGAGCAAGAAGAGCAGGGTCAAATGGCAGCGCACCAGCGAGCAGTTCTTAACGGGTAGGCCCAATCTGATGTGTGTCATGATGCTGCTAGACAGCCGCCATGCGCCCCAAAAAGTGGACATGGAATTCATGGCGTGGATGGGCGAAAATCAAATCCCGTTCGTCATGGTGTTTACCAAGGTTGATAAGCTCAATCAAGCAGAGCGTGCTGGGTTTTTGCCGCGCTACGAGGTAGAACTACTCAAGCAGTGGCATCGTATGCCGCCAGTCTATGTGACAAGCGCAGAAAAAGGCGAAGGGCGTGAGGAGTTGTTGCGTTTCATCGAACAGACGAACGCCTTGTATGAGGCTTAATCCCTCAATCTTTCAAGACCTCCAACCGCTTCGCTAGCTCTTCTGTGAAACTCCGTATGGCGAGGGCATGGGCCTTATCGTTGGTGGCTTTTTCAAGCGTCGTGGCCAAGGTCATCATGGTCTGACACACGAAGTGGCGCATCTCTTCGACGCTCATTTCCTTCGTCCAAAGATCCATGTGCACTGCGTTGCCTTGCGACTCGTCCCACATCGCGAGGGACATGGCCTTGGCGGTTTGGTTGGCGACGTCGCTATCGTCCGCTGACCAGGTGATCGCTGTGGGAACTTTGTTTTCATCCGTTTGGACCCGGATGGTAATCTGTGATTCGGCCATGACAGAAAAAATTGAGGTGCAAAGGTGGTGAATTATAAAGGTCGGTAAGCCTTGACCACAGGATTGATGTCGGTCACCTCCATAAGAGCGGCTAAATCGACCTCCGGATGCTTTTCCATAAAATCGCTGACCATGCGCCATCCCATGTACGCGCCGAGGCGGTCCGGGCTGTCTTGCGGAATGGCCCCGCAGCGGGTGAAAGGGCCTTCGTTGAACCATTTGCTGAACTGTGTGCGGTCTGTGTTGAACAGCGCGTCCTGAGGTTGCAGTTCCAGCCAGATGTCTCGTTCGTGGACTTGGGCCCAGGTCCACGCTTCGGCTGTCCAGTCCCATAGGTCCGCTTTGGATAGATCCGGCATGCACTGTTCCATGATGTAAATCACCTTACCCCAAAAAAGCATTTCATCCACACACCGGTCTGTACGGTACCATGGATTGCTGAAGTGCACAAGAAGCCAACCTCGGAAGGCCGAAGCTGAAATCCGATCCGGTTCCATGCGGTTGCGCATGTACTGGGGAAACATTTCTGGAGGCAGGGTGGATACAATAGGATGGTCTTTACCCAGAAACCATTCCAAACCGATTCCAAGGTGCTGGTCTGTAGGGTAAACGGCGTAATTGAACCCCGAATTCATCCACATGATTCGAGGAAGGGGTGCATCGGGAAACCAGTGGTGAAAGCGCTGAAACGCACGCGTCAACACCTCTTCGTTCTGCAGCAAGTGCGCAGCACTCCCACTCGTGGTGTCAATGGCCGCTTCAATGGGTGCTATGTTCGGGTGCTCCAAGAAGGTCTTAAATCCGACCACAGTAGCCGGATCTGCTCCAGAACCGATGCGCAAGATATCTTCAGTGTACGCATAACCAAAAGAGCCCGTCGCAGTGTGCCAGCTGTCGAATTCACCCTGACGCATTAGCCCACGGATATCCACGGGGGTCGGAACATCCGCATCAAAAGCCGCTTTCGGCACCTGAAAATTTGGTTTCTCCTCGCAGCCGGTGAATGTTAACCCTGCGCAACAGATCAATACGATCATTAGGGGCAGCGCCGGTGTTCTTGAACAATGTGACGTGAGCATTGGCATGGTCTTCGATGTGAACGTTCTATTCGCAAGAATTAGTTTTGAATCATTGCAAAGATGAAACACTCCCCGCGCAATCCCCATTTCATGAAGTACTTCCTCCTCGTGGCTGCCTGTTTTATGGCCTCGTTCAATGCGGTTCAGGCCCAAGGTTATCACCTCGGTTTGACGGTTTCCCCGAACATATCCTTCTCAGATGCGCGCGAATTGTCGCACGTTGGAACGGGAGGGCAGGCCCATTTCGGCTATGGGTTCATTTTCGATGCATTGTTCACTGAATCGTATGCGATTGGAACTGGGGTCAACATCTTTTACAACGGCGGTCGGGTAACCTATTTTGAGAGCAATACGACGCCAGATGGCGCTGTGATTAATCGAATTGAGCTTGATCAAAAGCAGCAGTATGTGGAGATTCCACTGACGTTTAAGATGCGTACAAAGGAGATCGGTTACAGCACTTATTACGGACAATTTGGCGTGGGGTTGGGACTTAACGTACGGTCCGAGGGGATGCGAACGGCAACGCTGTTTTCTGACTCTGACTCACTCGGAAATTGGGCTTTTGCCAACGCCGTGGCAAGCGATGCAGAGCTCGTCTCTCTGGTGGATGAAACGTTGTTGTTTCGCCCCAGCGTGATCATTGGACTGGGGCTTGAACGGCGCTTTACGGGTACTACCGCATTGGCCGTTGGACTGCGGTATAACATGGCCCTGCGTAATCAATACCAGGCCTTTCCGGTGTACCAGACTCGAACGGGCGATGAGGTGATTTTCGAGTTTGATGAGGCTTTGGGCATTGAGCAGCCTGTACAAGGAGATATGAAAGGCAAAACCGGGCAAATTGAACTTTGCGTCGGTCTGATGTTTTAAGAAGTATGATTCCGCTAACCCGACACATTGTTTCTTGGCTCACGGACTACGCCCGAACTGCCAATATGGATGGATGGGTGATTGGTGTAAGCGGTGGAATTGACTCAGCCGTGACATCAACCCTTTGTGCCGAGACGGGCCTGCCTACATGTGTTGTTGAGATGCCCATTCACCAGCACCCGGAACAGGTTTCTCGCGCCCAGATGCACATGCAAGCGCTGGAGCAGCGATTTGAGAATGTCGCGCGCGCTCGGGTCGACCTGTCCGATGTGTACGATGGTTTGGTTGCTGCCTTGCCGGAATCGGAAGATGCGTCTGGTGGATTGGCTTTCGCCAATTCGAGGGCACGGTTGCGCATGACGACGCTCTATGTTTTAGCGGCTCAGCGTCGCGCTCTGGTTGCGGGCACTGGTAATAAGGTGGAAGATTTTGGTGTGGGCTTCTACACCAAATACGGCGATGGTGGGGTGGATGTTAGTCCTATTGCAGATTTGGTGAAAACGGAGGTATTTGCATTGGGAGCAGCATTGGGGGTTGGGCAAGCGATTTTGGATGCGCCTCCCACCGACGGTCTTTGGGGCGATGATCGCACCGATGAGGACCAGTTGGGCGCTTCGTATCCAGAACTGGAATGGGCCATGGAGAATACAGATGCTGATTCGTCAAAATGGAGCGAACGCCAGCGGGAAGTCATGGCGGTTTACACTCATCTGAATCGGGTCAATCAGCACAAGATGAACCCCATTCCTGTCTGCATCATTCCGCCGCATTTGCGCGCTTGAACGGGTGATTCATTTCGCTGCTTCGACGGAGATTTTAGGTCCTCTTAGTCCTTCACTTGTTTTGGCTCTGAAGAGCATTTGGTAGGTGCCAAGGTCTGGGAAGGCAACTGCTGCTTCATCTGTTGTCCATTGCGCAGGCACCCGAATCAGTTGCCAACCTTTTTCGACCACGCTGGCTGAGTCTACTGGGTATGCTGTTCCGGTGCTGTCAATCCATTCCCAACGGCCCTCGATTCGGTCTGGGTTAAATACATTAAAACGAACTTCCTCTTTGCGCGGTTCACTCCATGCCCATCCTTTCTTTCCCCACTGTTCGTTCCATTCCAAAACGATTAACGAATCCGTGGCCCAAGAGGTAGCAAAGGCTTCTGTTGCATGGTCCAGCCAAGGGTTCAAGTCGGCTACCCAAATGCTGCGTCCGTGGGTGCCGATTACCAGCTCATTTTCGCGTTCTTGGATAACGAGGTCGTGCACAGGAACATGGGGCAAATCAGGGTGAAGCGTGGACCACGATGCGCCACGGTCCAAGCTTGCGTAGCATCCACCATCCGTGCCGACGAAAAGCAAATCTTCCCAATCTTCCGATTCAATAAGGGCATTCACAGGTTCTGCAGGCAGACCGTTTGCTGAGTTGCGATTGCCCAAACGTTTCCATGTTCGACCGTCGTTTTCCGTGACGAAGACATAGGACTCAAAATGATCCAATCGGTAGGCATTGAGTCCGATGTAAAGCCGATTCACATGGTGTGTACTCCAGAGCACCTCACTCACCCAGAGTGTGCGTTCGTTTTTTGGGTCTTGAGGCAGGGGCGAGGTCAATTCAATCCAGCTGTATCCTCCATCGCGGCTAACCTGAATCAAGCCGTCATCTGTTCCCACTGCGAGTTGCCCAAAGCGCAAGGAGCTTTCTTGCAGGCTGGTGATGGTGCCGAACGGCACGTTACCGGGCCTGCCGCCGCGAGTGAGATCGCCGCTGAGGGTTTCCCAGTTGGCGCCTTGATCAAACGACCGGTGAACACGATTTGATGCCATGTACAAAATGTCATTTTGATGTCGGCTTAACCAAATGGGGGTTTGCCAATTCCAGCGCAGGGGCGTTTCGCCTAAGTCGTGCTGGGGGTGGATGCCGGTGTAGTCGTCGGTATTGAGGTCTTGCCGGCTGTAGTAGCCAAACTGAGACCCGGTGAAGACCACATTCGGATCGCGAGGGTCCACCTCGATTTGCATGCCGTCGCCCCCCCCGATGGAGGTCCAAGCGTAATGTCCGCTCTGTTGCCAGCCAGGGGTGTCGCGGTAGTTGGAGGGGCCGCGCCATGTGCCGTTGTCTTGGAGTCCTCCATAAATTCGGTAGGGCTCCGCGTTGTCCACTTCCACCGCGTAAAACTGACCGACTTCTGGGCTGTTGCACTTGACCCAGTTTTCGCCGCTGTCCCAGCTGATGTTGATGCCACCGTCGTTTCCGTTGATGAGGTGGTCAGGATTTGAGGGGTCAATCCACAGGTGGTGGTGGTCGACGTGTACGTTGGGTGCGCCAATGGAGGACCAGGTTTCGCCGCCATCTTCGGACTGGATGAGCGGAACGCCTGCGATGTACAATTGGTCGGCATTCGTTGGGTCGACTTCGATCAATCCAAAATAGTAGCCGTATGTGTAGCAAACGTCTTCGAGGACTTCCGCATGGGTACGGTCCCATTGTTTCCGATCTGCTTGCAGCCTGTAGACCTCCGCCCCGGCGATGTCCGCCTCGAATAATGCCCGGTTCCCGTCCGTGAGGTAATCGTAAAAGTCACGTGGAACCAAGTTTCCTGTGGCAACGTCCTCGAACGCTGAAGCCGCTGTTGCATCACGCGGAAAATTGTTGTCTTCGAGGTAAGCCTCGAGCATGGCAGTATCCAATGCAGCAAATTCAGACGTCGTCATCATCTTGAAATCTTCGGGTGTATGAGCCTCCTCATCTTCTTCGTCTTCCTCGGTTGGAAGGGCAGCCTGGTTGTCGACCAGTGCAAACAGTTGTTGGCTCTTCGCATGCCACGCCAAGCCAATCCGGCCCGTGAATTCGGACGCAGGAAATCCTTCCAAGGCCGATAATTCCGACCAGGTCGTTCCTGCATCGATGCTTTCCCAGATGCCGCTTCCCGAACCGTTACCTAGGAAGTCCCACGCCCGTCGCGTTCGGTCCCAGAGGGCCGCGAAGAGTCGATTGGGATTGGAAGGGTCCTGGATGAGGTCGACCGCTCCGGCATCACCGTGGTCGCCGGCCTGATGCAGCACGCGTTGCCAGTTCGCGCCGCTGTCGCTGGTTTTCCATACACCTCCACAGGCGTTGGCGGAGTACAACGGTCCCAACACTGCGGCATAAGCGATGGCTGGGTTGTCGGGGTCCAAAGCAATACGCCCAATGTGGTGGGCGTCTTCCAATCCTGCGTGTTGCCATGTTTTGCCGCCGTCATCACTCGTGTACATTCCCGTACCGGCGTATGAACTCCTGGAGCTGTTGACCTCGCCCGTTCCGGCCCAGATGCGCCCGGTTTCAGGATGCACTGCGATGGCACCCAATGTGATGGTTAGGGCTTCGTCAAACAAGGGCTCAAACGATGTCCCATGGTTCTCCGTGCGCCAGAGCCCACCTGATGCATAGGCAACATAAAACGTTCGGCCATCAGGGCTGTCGACGGCGATGTCTACAACCCGACCACTCATCACCGTAGGGCCGACGCACCGTAAGTCCAGTCCGGAAGTCCAGGAAGCGGCGTCACTTGCTTTGCGATGTTCTGCCACAGCCAAACGCTCAGCAGCGGGTGTAGGTGTGAGGCGGTTGCGTTGGGCAACGCTTTCCGTTCCGAGTGCGCCAAGTGCTATAAAGAGGATAATGCGATTCATTGAAGCTTGGGATTGTTGCGGTGGCGTTCGGCGTCGCGCTGGGTTTTCTTTTCAATGTTGGCTTGAAACGCTTTGGACAAGTCTACGCCCGTTTGATTGGCCAGAGCAGCGAGTACCCAGAGGATGTCGGCCATCTCATCCGCAAGGTTGGCTTGGCGGTCGGATTCCTTTTCACTCTGGTCACCGTACCGGCGTGCCATGATGCGAGCGAGTTCGCCCACTTCCTCCGTGAGGATGGCCATGTTGGTCAATTCGCTGAAATAACGAACGCCTACAGTAGTGATCCATTCGTCCACTTGGGCTTGGACCGATTTGAGGGTGGGAGAGTTATTCATGTCTTGTTTTTCGTGTCTATCCAGATGGTCACAGGACCGTCGTTGATGAGCGCGACTTTCATATCGGCTCCGAATTCACCAGTCTCAGCGGGTGCTGTGGTGAGTTGGTTAAAGGCTTGGATGAAGGCTTCGTAGAGCGGAATGGCGTGCTCGGGGCGTGCCGCTTTGATGAAGCTCGGACGGGTGCCTTTTTTCGTGGCGGCGTGCAGGGTGAACTGGCTGATGATTAAAGCCTTTCCGTCCACGTCTACCAGCGAGCGGTTCATCTTCCCCTCGGCGTCGCTGAAAATGCGAAGCCCAGCGATTTTGCGGGTAAGCCAATCCACGTCTTCTATTCCGTCTTCGGCTTCCACACCTAGCAGGATGACCAAGCCGTGTTCGATGGTCCCTCTTACTTCCTTGTCGATGGTCACTGATGCTTCGCTTACCCGTTGAATGACAGCTCTCATGGCTTCGAAATTACGACAGCCGAGGTACCGTTGACAACTGGTGAGTAAACGGGTGAAAAAACTCACGGTCAGGTCCAATGCGGAGTGTAATTTTGCTCGCAAAATCCCGCACCATGAACGCTTCGACTGCACTGGCAACTTTGGAACAAGCCCAAGACATGGGCTTGACGGCAGATGAATTCGAAAAAATTGAAGAGATCCTTGGTCGTACACCAAATTTCACGGAGATGTGCATCTATTCCGTGATGTGGAGCGAGCACTGTTCGTACAAGAACTCCATCAAGTATCTGAAGACGCTGCCCAAAGAAGGACCACACATGCTTGTCAAGGCCGGAGAGGAAAACGCGGGCATTGTGGATATAGGAGACGGATTGGGCTGCGCATTCAAAATTGAATCACACAACCATCCCTCCGCGTTAGAACCCTATCAAGGTGCAGCAACTGGCGTTGGCGGAATCAACCGTGACATCTTCACCATGGGCGCACGGCCCATTGCCCAGCTCAATAGCTTGCGATTCGGTGACCTAGAGAATCCGCGCACCAAATGGCTGCTCGAAGGGGTCGTGAAAGGCATTGGTGATTACGGTAACAGTTTCGGAGTGCCCATCGTCGGAGGCGAGGTATTCTTTGATCCCTGCTACCAGGTCAATCCGCTCGTGAATGCCATGTCGGTGGGCATCCTTGAAACCGATAAGATTATCAGCGCCACGGCATCCGGGGTGGGCAATCCGGTGTATATCGTGGGATCTGCTACTGGCAAGGACGGCATTCAAGGGGCGTCATTTGCCTCCAAGGATATCACGGCGGAGAGTGCTGAGGATTTACCAGCAGTTCAGGTCGGAGATCCCTTCCAGGAGAAGCTGCTGCTCGAGGCCACCCTCGAACTTGCTGCAACCGATGCCGTGCGAGGAATGCAGGACATGGGCGCGGCGGGCATCACCTGCTCGACCTCGGAAATGTCCGCGGCCGGCGATGTGGGTATGGACATTGATTTGGACAAGGTACCATTGCGCCAAGCAGACATGCAGCCATTCGAAATTCTCCTCAGTGAGTCGCAGGAGCGTATGTTGGTGGTCGTTAAGAAGGGAGAAGAAGCGGTCGTTGAAGGCATCTTCGACAAGTGGGATCTGCACGCAGAATGCATCGGTACGGTCACAGAAGGCAACCAGATCCGTTTCTTCAAGGAAGGGGAGCTGGTGGCCGAGGTTCCTGCCGATACGCTCGTGCTCGGTGGTGGTGCCCCCGTTTACGATCGGGAATACAGTGAGCCAGCGTGGTACGCGGACGCCCAGGCGTGGGACGCCTCGTCGGTTCCTGTGCCTTCGGTCGAAGAGGCCAAAGACATCGCCGACCGCTTGATCCAATCCCCGAACATCGCGTCAAAAAAATGGGTATGGGAGCAATACGACAGTATGGTGGGGACCATCAACCGCAGCACCAACCGGCCATCCGATGCCGGAGTGGTAAGCGTGCGCGGGACCAAGAAAGCCCTGGCTCTTACCGTCGATTGCAATGCGCGCTACGTGGAAATGGACCCTGAAATCGGCACGGCCATTGCGGTGGCGGAGGCCGCTCGCAACATCAGCTGCTCTGGCGGGATGCCCAGCGCGATAACGAACTGCTTGAATTTCGGCAATCCGCATAACCCGGAAGTTTACTGGCAATTCGTGAAGGCAATCGAAGGCATGGGACGCTCGTGCCGCCATTTCAACACGCCCGTCACCGGAGGCAATGTGAGTTTCTACAATCAATCAGCCCAACCCGATGGCTCTGCCGTTGCGGTATTCCCTACCCCAACGATTGGCATGATCGGTGTTATCGAGGACCGCGAGGACCACATGTCGCTTGATTTCAAAGAAAAGGGCGAGCTCATTTTCTTACTCGGGGAAGTCACCAACTGCATTAATGCTTCCGAGTACCTCAGCAGCATTGCTGGGGTCGAACGCTCGCCGGCTCCCCATTTCAATTTGGAAGCAGAAGGCAGGGTTCAAGGCTGTGTTCGGAAGTGCATCGAGCGCGGCTGCATTCGGGCCGCCCACGACGTGGCGGATGGCGGTTTGTTCGTTAATTTACTGGAGATGGCCATGCCCAACGGACTCGGGTTCGACGTGGTCACTGACGATGACATTCGATTGGATGCCTTCTTGTTTGGTGAAGGCCAAGGCCGCATTGTGGTTAGCTGCGATGAAAACCAGCAGGACCGACTGCTTGACATCATTGAAGAATTCGATGTTCCAATCGTGCTGCTGGGACACGTCACCAAGGGCAAAATTGTAGTTGATAACAAGCATTTTGGGTTCTGCGCGGAGTGGCGAAATACCTTTGATAATGCCTTGGAAGAGGAGTTGATGGGTTAACTTGGGGCGTGATGTGCACGCAGCATACCAATTCCGGGCAATCCACGTTGATGAACGCATGAAGCAGTGGTTTCGCTACATGTTCAGCCGCTCCTTTATTCGGACGGTTTTCCGGCTGGGAATCGTTTGGTCATTGCTATTGGGAGGTTTGTGGTTTTATTTGAAAGTGTACACCCAACCTGGTTCCACTCGATTGATGCCAGATTTGAAAACAGCGACGCTGCAAGAGGCGTCGGACGAGTTGTCTTCGCTGGGGCTCGTTCCTGTACATTTGGACAGCATTTACAGCCGAAAAGGCCGGCCTTTTGAGGTGATTGACCAAGTGCCTCCAGCAGCTTCAAAAATAAAAGCCGGCCGAAAGGTTTACTTGACTACGTACCGGAGCACACCACCGTTCGAACGATTGGGTATTGAGGAGGGACAAGATCCCGGTATTGCGCGTATTGTATTGGAAAACAAAGGCTTTGAAGTTGAAGAGACGTTTGAGCCCAACTTGGCACTGGTGGGGCGAGTGATTCGTTTGGAAGATGAACAGGGCAACTCTCTGGCGCCCGACGTTCGTCGTCCAAAGGGGACTCGGGTTGTGTTGGTCTCCGGTACGACAACTCGGGAGCTCGTGGGAGTCCCGAATGTCAAGGGTCTTACCTTGGCCGAAGCGCGCACAACGGTGCTCAAGGCCAAAATGAGCCTTGGATTGGTGGAGTTCGCGGAATCGGTGGAAGATGCCAGCGATTCGGCCCGTGCAAAAGTGCTCGAACAACATCTTTTGCCCACCCTTGACAAGGCCGTTCCGGCTGGAACCGAATTGGATTTATACCTCGGCTTGCGATGGGACCGGGGACGAATAGAACAGAATTAAGGCATGCAAGATTGGAATAAGAACCGTACAAAGATCATTCGCTTTTGGCTGAAGCGTTTGACGATGTTGGGCTTTGCAGCTGTTGAGGCTTTGCAGCCGGCGGCCGCTCAAACAATGGCTTCACCCCACGAATTCGAACGCGACCTGGTGACGATTTCGCTGGACCAGGGTACCAAAGGTCCGCGAATTGAGCGTGAAGGAGCGCGAGGTGCTGCGCTTTCACTGCCCTTTTTTGACGATTTCTCGACTCCGTCCATGCCCGGTCCGGGATTCGAGGAATACGAGGCGTACCAAAGATGGGAGTCCGGTTCTGCGAGGATTACGTCAACGTACGCGTTGAATGCACCAACCATCGGCTGCGCGACTTTGGACGGCTTGGATCGGACGGGGTACCCTTATAATTTTGTGGAGGTTAATACACCCGATTGGGCGGATACACTGACGTCCATGCCCATTGCACTCAACGGGTATTTCCCCGAATCGAACATCCACCTTATGTTCTACGTGCAAGGTGGGGGACGAGGCAATGCGCCTGATCCGGGAGAAGACGAGCTTGTGCTGGAATTCAAATCTGAGGATGATGTGACCGGAGAAGTGATTTGGACGGAGGTGTGGTCGACGGATAGTGCGACGACAGAGACCTTTGAACGAATCTTCGTCGCCGTGGATGAATTCCAGTGGTTGGACAATGCGTTCCAGTTCCGTTTTCGGAACTGGGGAGCGCTCGCCGGCAATGTGGACCTCTGGCATTTGGATTATATTTTGCTCGACGACCAAATCGATCCGCTGACATTTGAAGTACAAAGCGAGGTCGCTATCGTTGAACCCGTCAATACGTTCCTTCGTGAATACACGCGCATGCCATGGAATCACTTCAGTGCGAACCCAGCGTTTTACATGCGTGACAGCTTGGTGATGGAGCAGCGCAATTTGAGCACGACTCAAGCCGACAACATCGAGAGCGGGTTTTCTGTCGCGTTCAACGGTATTGACGCTACGTATGCGAGTCCCTTCCAAAACACGAACGTCTTACCAGAATCGCCATTCACTACGCTGATCTATTTGGGCTACAATCCCCAAGGGGAAGATTTCGTGTTCGATACATCCGTTAGCGATACGACGGCAGTATTCGATGTGGCTGTGTGGCAGAGTTCTATTGGTTTGCTGCACACGGAGAAAGTTGGAGTGCCCGACAACGACAGCATCACCTTCCAGCAAGTTTTTGACATCGATTTTGCCTACGATGACGGCACCGCAGAGAAGGCTTATGCTTTAACGGCCGCCGGAGGAAAACTGGCCATGCGGTATGCATTGGAGGTCCCGGATACGCTTTTGGGCTTAGCCATTCACTTTACTCCGTACTACAACAACTCGGATGACGAAACTTTTTTACTCCGCGCCTGGGCGGACAGCGTTGGATTGCCCGGCGTTGAACTCGGGGAGAACTATCAGTTCCAGACTCCCGAGTATTTTACGGATGGGTACGATGTATTCGCCTACTATGCTTACGATGACCCCATTCCGGTCGAAGGCAACATTCATGTTGGACTTGTACAAGGAAGCGATGCTATGCTCAATTTCGGATTGGATAAGAATACCAATGCCAACGCAGGTCAGTTGCACTATCAGCTTGGGCTAGGGGGTGCGTGGTTCAATTCCGATATAGAAGGTACGGTCATGATTCGCCCAGTTCTGCGTGCAGATTTGCAAGACAGCTGGGTTGGAATAGAGGATGCTGTAGTGCCTCAGACCCTTTGCATATCCCCCAATCCGGTATCCAATGGTACGCTAAGGGTTCATGTGGATGCAGTAAGCCAATGGTTTCTGTTTGATGCAACTGGACGGCAGCTATTGACCGGTGAGTGGACGACACTGGGAGATCACAATTTGGACTTGCTAGGATTGAATTCTGGAACCTACATCTTGGCGACGGCAGAAGGAAAATATGCCCGCTTTATAGTGGAGTGATGGTAAGTGAAGTACACGAGGAAAACGACGGATCCGAGGAACTATTTGAGCACCACCGGCTGGTGGCGGACGCCGGACAGCAACCGTTGCGTGTCGATAAATTCGTGACTAACCTGATTTCTAAAATGTCGCGCTCGCGACTTCAGGCTTCTGCTAAGGCCGGATATGTCCGTGTAAATGGGGAATCCGTCAAGCCAAATTTCAAAGTAAAGGCCGGAGATGTGGTTACCATAGAATTCCCCAACCCGGTGCGCACTTTTGAACTTGTCCCGGAAGCGATGGAGCTCGATATTTTGTTTGAGGACGAGCACGTGTTGGTCTTGAACAAGCCCGCAGGTTTGGTCGTTCATCCAGGCAACGGCAACTACACTGGCACCTTGGTGCATGGTGTTGCCCATCACTTGATTCAGCAGAAGTTGGAATTGCCACCAGATACCTCTTCGCCTGATTTTGCGACGGACGAATCGGTCATACCACGCCCGGGTTTGGTGCATCGGCTTGACAAGGATACAACGGGTGTTATGGTTTTGGGAAAAACGGAGGAAGCGATGACGGCGCTGAGTTTGCAATTTTTTGAGCGTACGGTGGAACGCCGTTACACAGCTCTGGTGTGGGGAGACTTGGAAGCGGACGGCACCATTGAAGGCCACATTGGTCGCAACCGTCGCAACCGGAAGATTCAAGCCGTATATCCAGAAGGCGAAGAAGGAAAGCATGCCGTGACACACTACAGCGTTTTGGAGCGGTTAGGTCCGATAACGTTGGCGGAATGCAAATTGGAGACGGGTCGTACCCACCAGATTCGCGTGCACATGGAGCACACTGGGCATCCTTTATTCGGTGATGCCTCGTACGGCGGAAACCGTGCTGTCAAGGGTGTACGAGGCGGGAAGTACCAAGCCTTTCTCAATAATTGTTTTGAGCGCTTACCTCGTCAGGCACTGCATGCACGGTGTTTGGGCTTCACGCATCCCGAAACGGCAGAGTGGTTGGAGTTTGACACGCCACTTCCCACGGACATACAAGACGTTATAGCGAAGTGGAAAGCCTACCTCGGGGGCCTTTCAGCCTGAGGGTTATCGGCGCCGCGAAATGTGATCGAGGGCGCGTTCGAAGGAAGTTCGTGTATCGATGATACGTGCCAATGTCACCTGTACTGTGCCGTAACTGTCATTCGTGTCCGGATTACCGCGGTATGTTCCGCCTTCTTGGTATTGGTGGTTGAGCACGTTACCAGAAGCTGGATCATTGATTGCTTCAATTACGGTTGTATTGGATTGGGAACTGATGGCCTCTGCCAATGGGGAGAGGTAGTCAGGATTCGCATACATGCCTGAGATGTCGTCCAAGTAATCAGTGAATGTCGTCCTCCAAGATGCTTCCAGTCCTAGTACCCAGCCGTACCCCATGCCGAACTCAATGCCCAACCCCATCGGGATGGCTGCAATTAAGGAGGCGTACTCTTCCACTTGACCTTCAGTTGTGAGGGGACGGAGATCGTACCACCTGTCTTCCCATTCGTTGTTGGGGTCGTATGTGATCTGTGCTTGGGGATTGTGCAACACTCCATATACTCCGGTAAAGACGAAGCCTTTGACAAAAAGCTTTCCGGGCTTGGCGAAATTGCGGTTGGTGCTGCGGTCCGCGATGTGAAAAACCGTAAAATCAGTTCGGAAGCCGAATTCCACCATGCGGTTGCGAAAGTTCAAATTGCGAGCTTGTCGTGCAGGATCCTCTGCATTCCGATCCGCTTGGCGGATGTGTACGTAATTGACTTCGCCTGAAATTCGAACGCGATCGTTAGCGGCGTAGCGCAAGAATCCGCCAAACGTAGGTGAAGTCGAGATGATATCGGCGTCCAACACCGAGCCACGTGGTTCGAGCTTGCCACCAATTTCACCGAGATAGTTGGCCCCACCGAGCGTGAAGCCAGCGGATATTGGTGTGTGCTGTGCAAGGCCAAAGCTGGCACTCATGAGTAGAATAACAACGGGGATAGAACGCTTCACAAACTGCATACGACGAATATCGTGCTTAAGTTGCGAATCCAGAAGCGGAAAACAGCTTTAAAGGGCCTACTTGTAAACAAGGGTTATGAACAAATATCCGTCTCTAGCGGCTTGAACGGTTGATGTTTTCTAGGCTTTCACTCGCCATAGTCCACTTTTCGAAAGCTTCATTCAATTCTTGTTGAATGGCTTCGTATTGGTATGCGAGATCGGTAAGTTTCTGGCGATCGCTGGGGTCAATTTTCGCCATGGTAGCGTCCATGTCTTTCAAGCTTTGTTCCTTCTGTTGGATGCGTGTTTCGTATTTCTTGACCTGGTTCTTCAGCTTGCGTTCGTCCCTTTCGTGCTGCTTCCGTTCTTGGTATGTTTCTTTCTGTTCTGAGGGCTGTGCTTTCGGCTTTTTCGCGACAGTTTTGGCTACCGTTTCTCCTTTTTTTGACTCATATGCGCGAATGCTCGTGGCGTGTTTTTCGTGCAAGAATTGCTTGATGTCACCGATGTATTGCTTCAATCCATTGGGCGTGACTTCGTAAACAAACTCCGTTAGTCCTGAAAGGAAATCTCGGTCATGGGAAACGACAATTAACGTTCCATCGAATGCCTTTAAGGCACCTTTCAGAACTCCTTTGGCTTTGATGTCGAGGTGATTGGTAGGTTCATCGAGAATTAGCAGATTGTAGGGGTGAAGCAGTAATTTGCATAAGGCCAATCTGGCTTTTTCACCTCCAGAAAGGACCTTGACTTTCTTGTCGACGTCCTCTCCGGAAAACAAAAAGGAGCCGAGGATGGAGCGAAGGCGCTTTCGAATTTCGCCTACAGCGACTTCGTCAAGGGTTTCAAATACCGTCAATTCTCCGTCGAGTTCTTCGGCTTGGTTCTGGGCGTAATAACCGATGTCGACGTTGTGTCCAATGGTCAGCTCTCCGCCGCTTTTCTCCAAGCCCATGAAAATGCGAGTGAGTGTTGTTTTTCCGGCACCATTCTTACCGACCAAGGCGACTTTTTGTTGACGGGGAAGGATGAAATCCAATTCTTCGAAAACCTTGAGATCGTCAAACGATTTGCTCAGGTTATTGGCTTCAATACTCACCTTCCCAGAGCGCGGAGCTGGTGGGAAGCGAAATCGAATTTCTGCTTTATCGGCTGCATCGACCTCAATGCGGTCTAGCTTATCGAGTTTTTTGATCAACGACTGAGCAAAAGCTGCTTTGTTTTTTTTCGCGCGAAACTTGTTGATGAGTACTTCCGTGTCCTCGATGTATTTCTGCTGGTTTTTGTAGGCTTGTTCCTGTCGGGTACGTTCATCTTCGCGCCAAACTTGGTATTTGGTGTAACTCGATTTGTGATCGAACAACTTCATGGGCGTGACTTCAATCGTACGCGTCGTCAAATTATCTAAAAATGCACGGTCGTGTGAGATCAATAAAATGGCGCTTGAACTCTGTAACAAGAATTGCTCAAGCCACTCGATGCTTTCGAGGTCCAGGTGATTGGTTGGCTCATCTAGCAACAACAAGTCTGGACTTCTGAGCAGGAGTTTAGCTAGCTCGACCCGCATTTTCCATCCTCCTGAGAATTCGCTCATCGTGCGGGACATATCCATTGCGACGAAGCCTAGGCCTTGCAGGATGCGCTGTACTTGCTCTTCCTGGGAAGCTCCGCCCAGCAGGTCAATGCGTTCATTGGCCGCAGTCAAGTCTTCAATGATGCGACCATACTCTAGGCTTTCATAATCGGTGCGGTTAGTTAGCTCTTGAGAAAGCTGTTCAACGCGTTCTTCGAGGCGCTGTGTTTCAGCAAAGGCACTCATGGCTTCCTCCAAGATGGTCGCATCCTCGTTGTGCTCCATTTCTTGAGGCAGGTAACCGACCTGAGCCTCTTTGGGCAGTCCAACTGAGCCCTCCGAAGGCGATTGTATGCCGGCAATGATTTTAAGCAGTGTGGATTTGCCGGCGCCATTGCGACCGACTAGTCCTACACGTTCGCGTTGGCCTATGAACAAATCAATGTGTTCGAATAGGGTTCGCTGTCCAAAATGCACGGAGATGTTGGTCAAACTCAACATGGTGTGTAAAGGTCGGTTGCTGAAAAGCCAAAAAAAAGCCGGCTCCTTAGAACCGGCTTTTTAATTACATGTGTCAAATCAATAGTGCCATAAGTCGTGCTCTAGTAAAAAGAGTTCTTCTTTAATGCGCCCCGATTCGGCCAATGCCTCCAAACCACGAGCGTATGCAGAAATCGGCCTGTCATACACGTTGCTTTCTTTGATGATGAAGCTGCTGAAGAAACGTTTTTGGAACAGTTCTTCATATGTGCGTCGCTGTGCATCGTTCATGGGATTAAACGCATCTGCGTTTGCCAAAACGTACCGGCATTCTGGGTAGTACAGCCAGAAAAGGGTTTTGAAGCCCTTGGATATACCATCTTCATCTAACTCTTCAATACGCGGTGCAATACCAATGATCCGCACGTAACGTTGACCCCGTTGGCGGTCCCAAATCCAATCTTCTTTAATCAGGTATCGTGTAATCGCAGAGGATTCGAGTGTTACCGTTCCGATGCTGTCCGGCAATCGTTCATTCGTGGACAAGTCGTATTTCTCAAATCGAACGGTTGGATTCAATAACGAGTCGACTTGGTTGGGAGAGAGGGGGTAACGGAACTCATCGTCGTCGCCTGCGGGTCCTGTGCCATAAGCTACCAGCGAACCCTCGACCAGGAGCGCAGTACGGAGTACATCAAAGAGATTTTTACGGTCCGCAATGGGCTTGACGGGGTAGTAGTATGGGTGATTGATTTTTTCCCGTAAGTCCATTTCTTGCCAGATGCGTTGGGTGTACATCACATCAGCCTCACGAAGCGCTGGGTAGGGGACGACTCGCTTGGTTATGTTCGCCTCTTTGACGTATGCACCGTCAAGTACATTGGATACTTGCGCAGTTGCAGGCATCGTCAAGGCGAGGCTTAGGAAACAAAGAACAAAGGGTGTTATGAACTTACTCATGGGACTGAGATGGTTAGTTGACTTTTAGCTTCATGGCTGCGACCTGACGCTCTGTGCCGTCGGGCATGCCTACAATGATGTCCTCGAAGTAGACAACGTTGCCACGAGATACCCGGTTGAATAGCTGCTTCATATCCGGGGTCAGTCGGTTGTTATTTGACTTCTTTTCGACTAAGGTTCCATCCCGGCTGACCGAGACGCTGAAACTTTTCACAACGACGCGAACGTCGAAGTCGAAGTTCACCATTTGCGCGCCAATGCCGTCCGCTCCAACCAATGTCTGCTTGGAGATTGAACGATCTGATGGTGTCTTTCCAACGAAGAATGGTACTGGATCTGGAATGCGCTTAACACGAAACTCTCGTGCTGGTAGACTTTTCTTGGAGCCGTCAGGCAATTCAGCGGATACGGTAATATCTGCCTTTTTATCGCTGCCTGGTGTGATGGTGAAGGTACCATCGGACTCTTTTTTCAAACGGTGGTTGCCTGAGATACGCACTTCGATTTTGTCGCCGGGAACACCGGGCACAGATACTTCAACGGGATTGGGAAGACCACGGTAGAAGACATTCATCTTGGTTGGTGATACCACCAAAGCTGGCTCTGCGACCGTAAATTTCGGCGTGTAGTACGGGAAATCTTGAATGTTTCCGTCGGGCCCCTGGAAACGAATCAGACCCTTGTAGTTCGATTCGCCCAATGACTTGCCTCGGGTTGAAATTCGCAGCTTACCCAATCCATCGCTGCCAATTGGCAATGCATCGATGTTGGCGTATTCGAGCAATGACGAATCACGCTCGTTCCACTGTTTTGAGTCCACATAAATGTCAGGTGGGTTCGTGCCGTCAAATGCAGCAAGCAACACATCGGCTCGGAAAGAATCGCCCCGAAGGATGTAATTGCTTTCCGGTACGACCAGCGGCATCAGGTTGGTGAACTTGTAGGATTTAGCGTCTACAGAGCCTAGCAGCCAAGACAAGATGTCGTCTTGGATGTCTTGGATATCCAAGGTCATTTTTGTCATCAGTGGCATGACTGCTGCAAGTGGCACGTGGTAGAAGTTGGCATGTTCCCAGCTCACTTCTTCACCGTCTTGGATTTCCGTTGGAAACGCGAAAGTTTCGTCAATTTGCTCTTGAAGGTATCTCGGCAATTCTCTTCGAACTCCCTGGTTGTCGACAACGCTTGTATTTTTCAACTCCTCACGAAAAGATTCTAGCTTTTGCTTTAGTTCTGCGGCTGTCCATGGTCCATCGAGCGGTTCGTTTGGTTCGGCCATTCCGACAAAAGTGGTCAAGTTTTGATATTCGTCCTTGATGGGAATCAAAGCCAAATTCAATACCGTATCCATTCCATTCTCGTCCTTGCCGATGTATTTTCCTATTGCCAGTTCGCCCGCATCGTCATAATCGCTTGAAGAAGCTGCCATAATGCGCGCTTTCATTTCAGTTATGTGCGAAATCAAACCTGACGAAGTCTCATTAACCTGTGTGGCTTTGTCATAAAAAGGCTTGACCTTTTCTTGGTTTTGAAGGTATTTGGTCTCTAGTTCCGTTTTGGTTTCGTTGACTTTTGCATTCAACGTGCCTTGCGTGGTGCGCAGGCTATTTTCAACCTTTACGAAACCATTGAGGACCTCCTTCGAAATGTTCAGTGCCAGAAGCGCCGTCAGAACGAGGTACATCATCCCGATCATCTTCTGCCTGGGTGTTTCTTTAGCTCCTGCCATGATTTATCTGTTCAATCGGATAAAACTATGGGGCTTATTTGCCCATGGCGTTAAGCATGTTCGCGTAAACCGTATTCAATGAAGACAGATTCTTGGCGAGATCAGCAATGTTTTCTTTGTATGCTTTGGTGTCTTCTACGGATTCGCTCAAGTTTTGAACGAGTTCGCCCATGCTACTGTAGAGCTGGCTGTTTACTTCGAGTTGCTTCAATTGACCGGCGTACATTTCGTTCAAAGAGCCAAGGTTATTGCTCATTTGCTGCATGGCGGCACCTACCGACTCGCCCATTTCACTAGCGTCTTTCAAACCGTTTAGTGATTCGCTTACTTGCGTGTACGTTCCTGATAATGCCTGTACCTGGTTCGTCGCTTCTTCTAAAGATTCAGAGTAGTTCTGCGCTGCTGCTCCTACGTCTGCAGCTTTGCCCATTTTGGAGGCCTGCTCTCCCAAGTGGCGCATTCCATCACCCAAATTATTGATGAGTTCCTCGTCTATGTTGGCTTTGGCTAACATGTCATCGAGCTGTCGAGTGGGCGGCTTTGGGCCGTCCGCAGGGGTGGCCAATTCTGGATAAACAAGCGACCAGTCTGGATCTTCATGTGGCGGTTCAAATGCAGAAAAGAAGAAAATTATGGCCTCGGTAGAAAGCCCAACCACAAGCATCTCAGAAGCACCGGGATAGTGGTTTATTTTGAACATTGCACCGATAATTACGATGGCCGCGCCAATACCGTACATTTTGGCCATCAAGTTTTTCCAGCCTTTACTTCCTGGTTTCATTTTTTGCTTGCTTTTGGTTTCAATTTATTTTTCTCGCTGTTCGAAGCGGTGCTGAGTCACCGGTTCCGAATTAATTCCACTCTTCTGGGTCACCGCTCTTTCCGCGTCCCATGTACGACATCACGCTCCGAAAGCCTATGTATGCTTTGCTTGTGTCCCTGTACTCGAAAGAACGCGTACCTGTCTGGCAATAGTATCCGATGTCTTTCCAGGAGCCGCCGCGGGTCACCTTTCGGTGCAGTGCGGGGGGGTCTGTCACCCTAGCGTGGTAACTGTACTCCGGACTGAGTTCGTGGGAGAACTCGTAAACTGTCTCGTCGTAAGCGGTGCTCGTCCATTCGGCTACATTACCGGCCATGTTGTACAGGCCGTAGTCATTGGGACTGTAGCTTGAAATGTCGACCGTGTAAGCCCCTCCATCTTCAACGTAGTCACCGCGCATGGGCTTGAAGTTCGCCAATGGGCAACCTTGGGCATTTCGCATGTAAGGACCACCCCATGGGAAGGGGCTGAGTTCAAGGCCTCCACGTGCCGAGTATTCCCATTCAGCCTCTGTTGGTAAGCGGAAACGCTGCACATCTGACTGGCCGTTGCTGTTGCGCCAATTATTCATAAGCTGTGTTCTCCAGGCATTAAATGCTTTGGCTTGGCTCCAGGTAACCCCCACCACCGGGTAATTGTCGTAAGCGGGATGCCAGAAGTAATCTGCCAATGGTTCATTGAATCCATAGGTGAAGTCCCGTACCCAAACGAGGGTGTCGGGGTAAACGTTAATGGTCTCCTCCACGACAAACTGAGAACGATCGCTGTGGCCACGGACCGAATGCAACTGGTTCAAGCTGTTTGTCTCGCCGAATTCTGAGTCTCTACTTTCTTTGTTCGCAGCAGCATCAAAGTTCAACCACCAATAGCGGTAATTTAATTTCCGTGTGTCGTATTGACGGCGGTTGTAGTACTGGTCAGAGCCCTGTAAAAAGTACTCGTCATAGAGTAAATCGAAAATGTCTTCGTCTTCCCAGTTGATCGGTGTTTCCCAGTTAAGAATGTACCCTTTGTCGACGAAGCGGTCCAGTTCGATACCTGTTTCGGTTTCTGCGAAGAAGTAATCTTCGTTGTCGTCTTCTGCTAAGGTGTTGCGGTACAAGGAGTCTCGAACCCACTGACAAAACTGTCGGTACTCATTGTTCGAAATTTCATGAACGTCGATATAAAAAGCTGGCATGGTAACCGTCTTCGATCGTGTATTCATGGCGAAAGGCACATCTTGGTCACTCGGGCCCATGGTGTAGGAACCAAGATGGATGTAGTTCATGCCGTAGGGATTCACTTGAATCCACTGTTCACGGGGGTAAACTCCGACCAATTCGCCTTGGGGTCCGGCTGTGCAGCTGAATAACGCAGCAGCCGTGATGAGGATGAGAAGGATGTTTTTCATATTGCTTGCAGGCTAATCCTTGAAATAGGATATACGAGTACTAACTCCAATTTGTTGCTATTTCGTATTCCTTTAAAGGAATCGTGGGTTGGCATAGCGGTTCGTGACTGGGATGGATTCGAACTTGAAGCAGTAGCTCAAGAATACTTCATGAGAACCCGAGGAGTAGTTACTTAGTTCAGATGTTGTCGCGTCGTAGCTGTAGCCCAATCGGAATATCTGCTGCGATGTGCTGGTGCGATCACTGGAATCCATGGCGTATTCAAAACCAACTGTCGGAGCGATTGCATCGCCAGGACGCCAGCTGAGACCGCCCCAGACCATTTGGTTCCATAACACGTTTACGTTAATGTCGGCAATGGTGGCTGCGAGGTCCGTTTTTGCGAGAACATTCGTGCGCAAAAGCAAGTAATCACCGTCCAATGGATGGGTATATCCACCCATGGCATAGATGTGACGGCGGGGTTGAATGCTCAAATCAGTCAATTCTTGCTCGAGCAGATGCGTGGCCGACAGTCCTGCGTAGAAGGAGCCGGGCTTGCGAATAAAAACGCCAAAGTCGAGGTCAATGGTGCTGGATGAGCTAGCGTCGTTGGGGATAGCTGCGTCTTGCGTGTAGTCGTCAATGGCAATCCACTCGTTTCCTAATTTCTTTTGAAACATGGTGGCGGAAAGTCCTAAACTTACGATTGCTCCGTTGGACAGCGGTTCGAGGTGGTATGCATAGCCCAAACGCGCCATGAAATTTTCTTCTTGGCCTAGAGCATCTTGGTAAACCGAGAGCAACACACCTCCTTTCAGCGGGTCCACGAACGTGTGCGCTGTGAGCATTGAGGTGTTGGGGTCACGATCCAACCCTTCCCATTGATTGCGATAGGTACCTGAAACGCATGTCAGATCGCTATTTCCTGCAACTGCCGGGTTGAACGACGCAGGCTCCATGTACCACTGGGTGAACTGTGGGTCTTGCTGAGCAGTCAGTGTGCTCCATGCGAAGAAACAAGCACTCGCGAAGAGTAGAAGTCGAGTCATGTTAACTAGTTGATTTACAGCAGGTTGTTTCTTGAGGTAGAATACCCAAGAACGCTAATATAGAGAAATTCTAAAACTTGTGAATTATCGTTTTGGAAATCTGTGCTTCAACGTCCCGTTTTAGTTCAGTTTTTGCAGGGTCTTCCACCACCGGTCGGGCATCTTTCCTGAGCTGGCTTCGAGGTAATCCTCATAGGCACATCCGACGATGTGAGCCCCGGTTTTTTTGCCGGGGAATGGAACCTCCATCCACCATCGGTCGCTCTTACTTGATTTGTAAAAAACCACGGCTTGTTCCACGTCGCTCAAATCCACAACGTAGCGCGCATACTCGTTTAAACCGCACTTGGGGTAGTCGGCTTTCTGCGCATAGATACCATCGAGTATATGCCAGACAACCTGTCCGATGAGTTGGGCTCCTAGATTGCGGTTGTCGAGGTCAGGATTGTGTTCGAAGATTCCAATGGCTTTCATCTGATCGCTCATTCCAGCGTACCGTGCTAATTGGCACATCGTCCGGGCATCAATGCCATTGGGTCCGGCATCCGCATGTGCAATATGGTCGGATCCTTGAATGACTGAGGTGTCGATTGAAATTAGGTCGGCATCGCGAAATACCGGTTCCATCAATGCAGGATTTCGATTGATCTCGCCGAGTCGGATGCTCTCGAACTGCATTTTGTCAATTAATTCAAGTGTGTCGGGATCGGTTAGGTAGCCTTGGTGACCAACATTGGTATAGTTGAACAGGTAGTTTGGCTCGTGCAGAATGATGTCATTCATGAAATTTCGCGAGGTCCCTTGGTCGGGGTCGGCACCGAAATCAAGTCGAGAATCAAGGGTAACCAACTGCACCGGTTTACCAAACGGCTGCAAAGCGAGGTATAGTGATGTGGTCAGGTCTTGCCCGCCTCCGAGTACGATTGGGATGACACCCTGCTGGGTCAATTCTGCAACGACGGATTGCACTGCAGCAGAAGTATCGGCCTCAGTAACTCCCGGTCGCAGATCTCCGAGGTCAATGGTTGTCTGCCAGTGCGCGTGAGGAGTAAGACGGTACAATACTTCCCGAATTCGAGCCGGACCTTCACTGCACCCTTCGTTGTCACCGCTCTTTCGGCCATCCATCACCCCGAAAAGTGCTACGCGGGCCCCTTCCAATTCCGGTCGGTGATCAAATTGGTGAACATCTATGCGCTCGGCTATGCGCTGGGAACCTTCCGCATTGCTGTAATGCGGGGTGGTTACCGATTCAAACAGGTCGTAAATACCATCCAACATGGGAGGCAATTTCGCGGATTACAGCGGTAGAAGTGCTAACAACCTGAAAGGTTGCTGACACCGAATCGGTGATATTCTGCTTAGCTCTTTTTACGGCGTCCCTTCGGGCGCTTTGCCGCTTCTTCGATCAACTCCTGGGCTCGTTCCCACGTAATCGAACCGGGGTCTTCCTTCTTCGGAATGGTTACGTTTTTCTTTCCAGCTTTGATATACGGTCCGTAGCGGCCTTCTAGGATGCGAACGTTTTCGTCTTCATCAAAGACCTTAATTAGCGCTTTAGCGTCGGCCGCTTTTTTGGCGACAATCAATTCAAGCGCTCTCTCTAAAGTGACGGTATAGGGATCATCACCGTCAGCAGCTTTCAGGGATACGAATGTTCCGTCATACCGAACGTAAGGTCCGAATCGACCAATCGCTGCCGTGATCACCTTGCCTTCGTGCTCGCCCAGTCGCCGGGGCAGCTTGAACAAGTCCAAGGCTTCCTCAAGGGTTATGGTTTCCAAGCTCTGGGTTTTCAGTAGCGAAGCGAATTCTTTCTTTTCGTCATCCGGGTCACCAATCTGGGCTAGCGGTCCGTAGCGGCCGATGCGGACTAAGATGGTTTTTCCACTCTCGGGGTGCTCGCCCAAGATGCGCTCGCCCGACGCACGCTCTGCGTTTTCCTGTGTGTTGTCGACGTTCTTTTTGAAGCCGAGGTAGAAATCTTGTAGCATCGTTCGCCAGTCCATTTGACCTTGCGCGATGACGTCGAACTTTTCCTCCACTGCCGCCGTGAAGTTGAAGTCCATGATTTTGTCAAAATGTTGGATCAAGAAGTCATTTACGACCATACCGATGTCAGTGGGAAAGAGCTTTGAGCGCTCTACGCCTGTGTTTTCGGTTTCGGTCTTTGCGATGATGTCCCCGTTGTTCAAGGATAATATGCGAAAATTTCGGGGCGTACCGTCGCGGTCACCTTTTTCGACGTAGCCGCGCTTCTGAACCGTCGAAATAGTGGGCGCGTAGGTTGATGGTCGTCCAATTCCCAACTCCTCCAAGCGCTTGACCAAGCTAGCTTCCGTATACCGTGGTGCGTGTTTTGAGAACCGTTCGGTGGCAACAATACTGTTACAAGGCAAGGCTTGCCCTTCTTTCATGGCCGGCAATCGGCCCTCTTGCTCTTTGTCGTCTCCCTCGTCGTCCTTGCCTTCAAGATAAACTTTAAGGAAACCATCAAAGGTTATGACTTGGCCCTTGGCAGCGAATTTTTCTTCCCGTGAGGAAACGGCGATGGTAGCGGTGGTGTTTTCCAATTCCGCTTCCGCCATTTGAGAC
Source organism: Crocinitomicaceae bacterium (assembly GCA_002690915.1). Taxonomy (GTDB): domain Bacteria; phylum Bacteroidota; class Bacteroidia; order Flavobacteriales_D; family Sanyastnellaceae; genus UA16. The sequence goes on along the minus strand of NZGF01000064.1, from coordinate 50,390 downwards.
GAAATGGTTCGTTTCCAAATGAGGTCATAGAGGCGCTGTTGGTCTCGTTCGCCGGTCATGGATTTGCGTCCCATTTCCGAAGGGCGAATGGCTTCGTGTGCTTCCTGAGCTCCTTTCGCCTTCTTTCCCGTGTACTGTTTCGGATTGGAGTATTTGTCTCCATACTCTTCCGTAATTACTGCTTGGGCTTGTTTGAGGGCCAGATCGCTTAAGGTGGTACTGTCCGTTCGCATGTACGTAATCAAACCGCTTTCGTACAGGCCTTGCGCGACACGCATTGTGCGCGACACCGAGAAGCCTAGCTTTCGCGAGGCCTCCTGCTGCAGAGTGGACGTAGTGAAAGGTGCGGTTGGCTTGCGTTTCGTGGGCTTAGTGACGAGTGATTTGACTGTATACTCGGCCCCAATGCAATCGGTCAAGAAGGCTTTGGCTTCCGCTTCATTTTTGAACCGGCGGTTCAACGGAGCTTTGATAGAAAGCCCATCTACCGTGAATTCGCCGACAACACGAAAGTCAGCTTCAGGTTTGAAGCCAGCGATGTCACGCTCTCGCTCGACGATGATGCGCACGGCTACGCTCTGGACTCGGCCTGCACTGAGTCCAGGCTTCACCTTTTTCCACAATACAGGGCTCAAGTCGAAGCCCACCAATCGATCTAGAATGCGGCGCGCTTGTTGGGCATTTACCAAGTTTACGTCGACCGTTCTAGGGTTTTTAATTGAATTGAGGATGGCAGACTTGGTAATCTCCGAAAACACAATTCGCTTGGTGCATTCTGGCTTCAGCTTCAACGTTTCGTAGAGATGCCAAGAAATGGCCTCTCCTTCGCGGTCCTCATCCGTTGCGAGCCAGACCACCTCGGCTTTTGAAGCTGCCTGCTTCAGTTCCTTGACCAGCTGTTTTTTGTCATCAGCCACGACGTATTTTGGCTCAAATCCTTGGTCCACATCGACGCTCTCACTGCCTTTGGGAAGGTCCCGGATGTGTCCGTAACTGCTCTTAACTACGAAGTCCTTGCCCAGGTAACCTTCAATGGTTTTGGCCTTAGCAGGGGACTCGACGATGACTAGATTTTTCGACATGTGATTTTCTGGAATCGAACGCAAAGAAAGGGATGGAATTTCAATTCGAGCAAATCGAGTTCTGAGCGTTAGGTTTAATTTCACCTCATCAAAATGAGCGAACAGGCTGCAAATTCTTCAATAATCCACTTGGATTTCAAGGTTAAAATTGTCTTTTGGCTTGGGGTTCTTGTCATGGTTTTCGCCGTGTATGATTTGGGTGAAATTGGTGGTAAATCGCCCTACGGAATGCACCAGTGGCGCCAATGCGATGCCTATTCGATGGCTCTAAACTACGCAATGGAGCCACGCGGCCTGTTCCAACCTGCGATGCATTTTCAGCATGGCACGGGAGGCGGCGAGGCCGTTGGCGAATTTCCACTTTCGTATTTCGTCAATGGAAAATTGTGGAAGGCCATCGGTGTTCAACCTTGGACACTTCGGTGGACCCATTTAACGCTTCTACTCCTTGGATGTTGGTGTTTGTTCCGGAGCCTGCATCAATTCCTATCGCTCAAAAGTGCAATGGCCGTCACATGGTTTACCATGAGTTCTGGGCTAATTGCTTTCTATGGGCCGAATTATATGGTTAATGCTGCGGGATTGGGATTGGTTTATGCCGGCTGGTGGGAGGCGTTCAAATGGTGGCGAACCGAGTGCACCGAACGCATGCCGCAACTTCTGATGGTGCTGGCTTTTTCCATGGCGATGCTATTCCGTCCCACTATGGCCCTCGGCTTGATTCCCCCTGCAATGGCTGTCTTTGGCACGAAGCACTGGATTCGCTGGACAATGGCCTTGGGTGTTCCTGTTGTCATTGGGGTGGTCTGGGTGGTTTGGACCAAATGGCTCAATGGTCAAAATGAGAGCGTTTATTTCCTTACAACCTTGAGGCCCCTTTGGGAGGCAGAGTCGTTGGAAATTACCTGGCGTGCATTTTGCGAGGACGTTCTGCCCAATTGGTACCACAAGTATGTTCTGCTGTTGGCTGCCGTGGTGCTTGTCGTTTCGGCTGTGCGTGCGGTTTCCAAGCCGGATCGAAATAATCGATGGATTGCCGCTTCTGCGGGAGCCGTCGGATTGGCATCGGTCGTTTACATTGCCTTTTGGTTTGAGAACTTAAACGTTCACGATTATTACTTGGTTGAGTTGCAGGTGGGTATTCCCATTGCTGCAGCATGGGTTGTTACGAGTTGGAAGACGACGAGCCAGAGGGTTAAACGAATAGCATGGGTATTGTTTGTTGCAACCATGTCGTTACAGCTGGCAGACGCTGGTTTGCGAACGCGAATGAAGCACCGGCTAACTGGGGGGTGGCTGTATGAACAATTAGTGCCTTCACGTGAGCGTGCGATTTGGGAATGGTTCCACTGGGATCAGGAAAGGCGTTACGGAAATGTGGCCGAATGGACCGATATCCTGCGATCGTTGGGAATTGAACGCAATGATCTTGTCCTCTCGGTGACCGATCCGAGTCCGAATATTTCGTTGAGTTTGATGGACCAGAAGGGGTTCACAAACCTCTACGATGATGGCTTTCAAGGGGAAGAGCGTTTGGCTTTTTATTTTGGCAAAGGAGCATCCTATCTGATGTGCAATGATCCTGATTGGTACGAGGCCCACAAGGAGAGTCGTTGGCTATCCGAGCAAATAACACATGCGGGAAACTTCCGGGTTTTCGATTTGATGCAATCCGATGCAAATTTGGAACCGCAAAAACAAGTGATTAAGCAATAGCGCCAGACGTCATCCATGGGGTTCAAATCGACGTTTTCGAAGGAGAAGGGGAAAGAATACCGCAAGGTCTTCAAGGATCAGGGCTTCAAGGGCTTGGTGAAAAAGTACGGTTGGAAATTGGTTTTGGCAGTTTTCATGTTTTACCTGATTCGTGATTCCATTCTGTACATACTGATACCCTATCTAATTGCCAGAGGGCTCTTTCGCGCCTGATACCTGAATTGTTAAGGGCTGACAAACTGTCAGTTCTTTTCCATGGAATCCGTATATTTGCAGCCTACTTCAACGCAGACATGGCGAACGAATCCTCGCAACCTAAGGACCATACTAACGAACTCTTGCACGAATCGTTCCAGGGGTCTCCCACCGTAATTTCAAGCACGCCTTCCAATGGACGGAAGCTGTACTTGGAGAGTTACGGTTGCCAGATGAATTTCAGCGATTCTGAAATCGTCGCCAGCATTCTTAACGAAGCCGGGTTTTCAACTACGCGCGATGAGGAAGAGGCGGATCTGATTTTATTGAATACATGTGCCATTCGAGAAAATGCTGAGCGACGAGTGCGCACCCGATTGCGCCAGTTTAAGAAAGCCAAGCAACACCGACCTGAATTGGTGGTTGGTGTGCTAGGGTGCATGGCCGAACGATTGAAAGAGTCGTTACTCGAACAGGAGAAATTGGTGGATTTGGTCGTAGGCCCGGATGCTTACAGGGATATCCCCAACCTTGTGGACCAAGTGCACGGGGGACAAAAGGCAGTAAACGTGCTGTTGAGTCGGGAGGAAACCTACGCAGAAATCAGCCCGGTGCGCTTGGATTCGAATGGTGTCACGGCCTTCATTAGCATCATGCGGGGCTGCGACAACATGTGCAGTTTTTGCGTGGTTCCGTTCACACGTGGCCGCGAGCGAAGTCGTGATCCGGAGAGTATTGTTCGAGAGGCTCAAGAGCTATTCGACGCGGGTTACCGGGAGGTCACGTTGCTGGGCCAAAACGTCGACAGCTACAAGTGGAACATCGATAACAAGGGCAAGATTAAGAATGAAGACGAGCCCGTGGTGCGTTTCGCTGAATTGCTCGAACGCGTCGCTGCGGTCAATCTCGACCTGCGCGTGCGCTTTTCGACGAGCCATCCGAAGGATATGACCGATGACGTCCTTCACGCTATGGCCCAGCACGAAAATATTTGCAACTACATCCATCTGCCGGTGCAGTCTGGGAATAGCGATAATTTGAAGCGTATGAACCGTGGGTACACCCGCGATTGGTATCTCGAACGCATTGATGCCATTCGTCGTATCATGCCCGATTGCGCAATTTCCACCGACATCATTGCTGGGTTTTGCAGAGAAACCGAGGAAGAACACCAGGATACGCTGAGCCTTATGGAGGCCGTGCAGTACGATATGTCCTACATGTTCCAGTACAGCGAGCGGCCGCGAACGCTGGCTCAACGCAAGTACGAGAACGATGTGCCTGATGATGTCAAGGGCCGTCGTTTGCAAGAAATCATTGCCCTCCAGAAGATCCATGGCGCGGCCCGCATAAAAGCACTGGTTGGTCAAACTTACCGGGTGCTCATCGAAGGCACATCCAAGAAACGCGATGATGAATACTTTGGACGAACCACGTACAATGCCGTGGTTGTTTTTCCGAAGAAAGATGCAAAGCGTGGCACCTATGTGAACGTCCATGTGCACGACTGCACAGCCGTCACGTTGTTGGGTGCCATTACCGAAGAACCAGCCGTCGCTTAATTTCCTCGTCATGGATGCATTCTCAATTAAACGGCGATTTGGAATCATCGGAACGAGTCCGGCGTTGGACCGTGGCGTGACCGTTGCCTCGCAGGTGGCTCCAACGGATTTGTCCGTACTTGTGCTCGGTGAAAGTGGGGTGGGAAAAGAAGTTATGCCTAGGGTGGTGCACCACTTTTCGCGCCGCAAGCATGGGCCATTTATCGCTGTTAACTGTGGAGCGATTCCGGAAGGCACCATCGACAGCGAATTATTCGGCCATGAGAAGGGAGCATTTACCGGGGCAACTGAATCCCGTAAAGGCTATTTCGAGGAGGCCAACGGCGGAACTATATTTCTGGACGAGGTAGCAGAATTGCCCCTGACCACGCAAGTTCGTTTGTTGCGTGTTTTAGAGACTGGCGAATTTATCCGCGTGGGTTCATCCAAGGTCCAGAAGACCGATGTTCGGGTGGTCGCAGCGACGAATGTCGATTTTGCCGACGCCATCCAGCGGGGACAATTTCGGGAGGACCTGTATTACCGACTGAGCCAAGTGCCAATCGATGTGCCACCACTGCGCTCGCGTGCGGGTGACATTCATTTGCTTTTTCGCAAGTTCACCACGGATTTTTCTGAGCAGTACCAAATGCCGCCCCTCTCGCTCGCGGAGGACGCTGTGGAAGTGCTGGAAAATTATCCGTGGCCCGGAAACATTCGTCAACTCAAGAATACCACGGAGCAAATGTCCATTTTGGAGATTGCTCGGAGGATTGACGCGGACACCTTACTCAGTTATCTTCCCGAATCGCACCGAAGCCGCCTCCCCATGCGCGAGGCTCCCGATTCTTCTTCCAGTTTGAACGAGCGAGAAATCTTGTACAAGGTCCTTTTCGACATGCGCCAGGAAATGCAGGACCTCAAAAAGCTGGTCTATGACCTTATGCAAGGCGATCCGTCGCACGTTAATGCGGAGCTTGCGCAGCGGGTGTTCAACCAACCGCCGCCTTCGCTAAAGGGACTTCCAGTTGGCCGCGAGGATGTTCAGCCTGAAACTGAAGATGCCTTTGAGACCGAGTGGTCGCCTGCGCGGTGGCAGGAAACCCGGGGAATCCAACACCCGTCGACTTTGACCCATGATGGGGTGGAGGAAGCGCATGAAGTGGAGGAAGTCCTTTCTTTGCAGGACTCAGAGCGGGAGTTGATTCTAAAAGCCCTCGCTAAGCACCGCAACCGAAGGAAGCGGGCGGCGCTTGAACTAGGAATCTCCGAGCGGACCTTGTACCGCAAAATCAAAGAATATGGCTTGAAATGAACAAGGGTAAACGGAGCGTTTCGGCAGTGCTCGTTGGGATGGCCTTGATTACGGGCAATTGCGGGGTTTATTCTCCATACGGCGCCCAGACTTCCGGCGCCTCATCGTATTCGGTTGCAGCATTTGAAATGCTTACACCGTTGGCTACTGCATCGAGTGCCTTGACACTGACTGAAGCATTGCGAGACCGCATCCAGCGGCAATCAACACTGCGCTTGGTTGACGAAGCAGGAGAGCTCCAATTCACAGGTGAAATAATCGCATGGGAGGTAACCCCTGTCAATGTTCAAGGTGACGAAACCGCTGCTTCGAATCGTTTAACCATCGGGCTCTCCATACACTACGAGAATACCAAGGATCTCGATTTGGGATTTGACCGCAACTTCTCTCGATTTGCGGACTACAGCAGTGATTTGGATCTGTTGCAAGTGGAAGATGCATTGGTTGAGGACATTGGTGCTCAGCTTTCACAGGACATTTTCAATGCTTCTTTGGGAAATTGGTGATATACTTGAATTGAAGCCACCCTCACATGCAACTACAACGCCTTAAAGAGCTCATTGAATTCCCAGAGCGGGTGGAGGCATCTGATCGGGAGGGGCTCAAGGCATGGAGCGATAAGCACCCTTCCGCCGGCGCCATCGCCATGCTGTTGGCCCGAGCGAGTGCTGTCGGGGGGCATATGGAACAGGAGGCGGACCTGTTGAAAGCTGCAACGCACAGCACGTTCCGTCAGCCGCTGTACGACCTGGTTATCATGGAACGCCTGAAAGCAGAGGCTCAAGTAGTGGAGAAATGGGTGAGCGAAATGCCGGAGGTAGAGGAGGGGGTAATTTTTGAGGCTACAGACGAGGGGAAAGAGGCTGTGCCCTACTTGGATCCTGAAGCACCTATGGAACGGGAAGCCCTCATTGCAGCGATTGGGAGAACGATTGAGCGAGAAGTGGATCCGGCTGACAATGAATTCCCTTCTCAACAAACGCAGGATATACTCCGAATCCGTTCCGCTGCAGCATCACCCTTCGCTTCGTGGCTGGCCCAACGTGCTGAAGAGGTGGGATTTGGAGAAGCTGGTCAGGGACTCCAAAAACCCCTTGCGTCCGCCGCGAACGCGGGGCTAGACACCAACACGTTAATCGACCGGTTTATTGAGCAGCAGCCGCGGATGGGTAAGTTGCGCGATGTTGAAGCGCCGGTAGAGGAATGGGCGAAAGCAAGTATCATGGAAGACCCTACGTTAGTTACAGAGACCATGGCCCGAATTTTTGCGCAACAAGGCCAAATCAGCAAGGCGAAAAAAGCTTATCGCCATTTGGCCTTGAAATATCCAGCAAAAAGCACTTATTTTGCAGCCCAATTGAAAAAGCTGAACCAGCGCCATTGAGGCAAGTTGGTTTGAATGAATAAAAGGAAACCATGGGATATTTTTTGATGGTAGTGATCTTGATAGTCTGCATCTTGCTAGGCGCAGTAATCTTGGTTCAGAATCCGAAAGGTGGAGGCTTGGCAACGGGCTTCCAGGGTGCTGGTCAAATGGGTGGTGTGCAGAAGACCACTGATTTTTTGGTGAAAGCGACGTGGTACTTGACAGGAGCGTTGTTTGTATTGTGCATCGTGGCTGGTGTTTACTTCGGTAACGCTAGCCAGGACACTGGCATCGAAGGTCGTGGCATCGCGCCTCCAACCTCGGTCAACACACCGATTGCGGAATAACCAGTTTACGATTATTGAATAGCGCGTTCCCTCCACGAGGTGGCGCGCTTTTTTGTGCCAGAATCTGACATCTTTGTCAGAGCTTTGTGCCAAAGCATGACGGGGTGTCAGGGAAGAATTGCTTTCAGCCCATTGGCATGGAAATCGCTATGCACTAGACAAATCCAAATACCCAAAACAACAGACATATGTCAGTAAAAATTCAACCCCTCGCAGACCGGGTTCTCGTTGAGCCCGCCGCTGCAGAAGAAAAAACAGCAAGTGGAATCATCATCCCAGACACTGCCAAGGAGAAGCCTCAGCGCGGTACCGTTGTAGCGGTTGGACCGGGCAAGCCGGAGGAACCAACGACCGTCAAGGAGGGTGACCTTGTATTGTACGGAAAGTATGCTGGTACGGAACTCCAGGTCGAAGGAGTGGACTATATGATGATGCGCGAGACCGACATCTTGGCGATCGTTTAACCAATCGAAATCAACTGAATTATGGCAAAAGAAATCCAATTCAACACAGATGCACGTAACGGCTTGAAATCAGGCGTGGATCAATTGGCCGATGCGGTCAAGGTGACACTCGGTCCCAAGGGACGCAATGTGGTCATCGAAAAGAAATTCGGCGCACCATCAGTCACAAAGGATGGCGTTTCGGTGGCACGTGAAATCGAATTGAAAGACGCTCTCGAAAACATGGGCGCTCAAATGGTGAAAGAAGTGGCTTCCAAGACTGCAGATGTCGCAGGTGACGGAACTACAACTGCGACAGTGCTCGCTCAAGCCTTGATTGGCGAAGGCTTGCGGAACGTGGCAGCAGGCGCAAATCCCATGGACCTCAAGCGCGGAATGGACAAAGCCTCGAAGGCAATCATCGAAGAATTGAAAAAACTTTCCCGTGAAGTGGGCGATGATCATTCCAAGATTGAGCAGGTGGGAACCATCTCTGCCAACAACGATGAGACCATCGGTAAGCTAATCGCCGAAGCCATGCGTGTAGTGGGCAACGAAGGTGTCATCACGGTTGAAGAAGCCAAAGGCACAGAGACAGAAGTAAAAACCGTCGAAGGCATGCAATTCGATCGCGGATACTTGTCTCCTTACTTCGTTACAAACAGCGAGAAGATGGAGGCCGAGTTGGAGAGTCCGTACATCCTCATTTACGACAAGAAAATTTCTACGATGAAGGATTTGCTCCCGAGTTTGGAGCAGACGGCTCAGAGCGGACGTCCTTTGCTCATCATCGCGGAAGATATAGACGGTGAAGCATTGGCAACACTCGTTGTAAATAAGATTCGTGGCTCGCTTAAGGTTGCTGCGGTCAAGGCACCAGGTTTCGGCGACCGCCGCAAGGCCATGTTACAGGACATCGCCATCCTCACTGGAGGACAGGTGATCTCGGAAGAGACCGGTTTGAAGCTGGAAAACGTTACCCTTGCTGACTTGGGTACAGCTGAGAAAGTGACCATTGATAAGGATAACACCACCATTGTCAACGGAAGTGGATCCAAGGACCAAATTGGTGCGCGCATTGGACAAATCAAGGCACAAATCGAAACAACAACTTCCGACTACGATAAAGAGAAGCTGCAAGAGCGCCTGGCAAAACTCGCTGGTGGTGTCGCCGTGCTTTACGTCGGTGCCGCTACGGAAGTTGAGATGAAAGAGAAGAAGGACCGTGTGGACGACGCACTGAACGCTACCCGAGCAGCAGTTGAGGAAGGTATCGTTCCGGGAGGGGGCACCGCCTATATCCGTGCAGCGGCCCAAGTCGGAGGTGTTACCGGTGTTAATCAAGACGAAACCACAGGCATTCAGATTGTTATTCGAGCTGTCGAGGAGCCGCTTCGTCAGATCGTTGCCAATGCAGGTGGGGAAGGCGCTGTCGTTGCGAACGCAGTTCGCGAAGGCGAAGGCGATTTCGGCTACAATGCGCGTACGGAAGTGTTCGAGAACTTGTTCGAGGCGGGCGTTATCGATCCGACGAAAGTTACCCGAGTTGCACTTGAAAATGCAGTGTCTATCTCAGGCATGGTATTGATTACCGAGTGCGTCATAGCCGATGAAGAAGAGGAGGCACCTGTTGCTCCTCCCGCCGGAATGGGCGGAGGGATGGGTGGTATGATGTAAGACTTTCAAGAACGAGCTAAAAAAGCCACTCCAAAAGGGGTGGCTTTTTTTGTTCCCTTGGGAATCATCGTACCTTCGTTGTCGATGTCGGTATCGGTCAAAAACGTGAAGCGTATGTTTGGTCAACAGGCTGCCCTGGACGGGGTAAGCTTGGAGGTCCCGAGCCCGCAAGTACTCGGCCTGCTTGGGCCAAATGGCGCGGGAAAATCCACGTTGATGCGTTTGATTGCAGGTTACTTACCGCCGAGTGAAGGACGCGTTGAAGTTTGCGGGAAGGACGTTGAGGAGCACCCCATCGCTATCAAGAAGCACATCGGATACTTGCCAGAGCATAACCCGATTCACCTGGATATGTACGTGCGGGAATACCTCGATTACGTGGCGCACTTGCATCGGATGCCGAATCGGAAGGCCAAGGTAGAGGAAGTCGTCGAGCGCGTTGGCTTGACCCCAGAAGCGCACAAGCTCATCGGTCAACTTTCCAAAGGATACCGCCAGCGCGTCGGATTGGCTCAAGCACTCATCAATGACCCGAAGGTGCTGATTTTAGACGAGCCCACTTCTGGGTTGGATCCCATCCAATTGGTAGACATTCGCAACCTGATTAAGGAAGTCGGTAAGAAACGCACCGTGATTCTTTCGACACACATCATGCAAGAGGTCGAAGCAATGTGCGAACGTGTGGTAATGATTCACCGCGGACAATTGGTCGCTGATGACACTGTGGCCAATTTGTCCAGCCAACCCGGTGGTTTAGAAGCGACTTTTCAATCCTTGGGTACGTCCGCTTGATGAAAATTCGGCAAACACGCGGCGTTGTGTTGCGCTCCACTGGCTCTTGGTACGAGGTCCGTGATGCGGATACCGGCGGTGTTTATTCATGCCGAGCGGGTGGGCGCTTGCGCTTGCAAGGTGACCGTTCAACCAATCCTTTTGCCGTTGGCGACGGTGTCGTGATTGAATTTCATGGTGAAGATGAACCGCCATTGATCGTGAAGCGCGAAAAACGCCGCAATGCAATCGTTCGCCGTTCGGTCAATCTATCCAAACAAAGCCACATCGTTGCGGCCAACCTGGACCGAGCGTTTCTTATCGTCACCATCGCCAGCCCAGAAACGAGTACGGGCTTCATCGACCGGTTCCTCGTCACGGCGGAAGCTTATGGGGTGCCGACGACCTTGGTCTTCAACAAATGCGACCTGTACGGCAGACAACCTGAGGCTGCGGCTCGCCTTGAGTACCTCGAAGAAGTGTACCAGCTGGCCGGCTACACCACCCTCCGCACTTCCGCTGAAACCGGCGCTGGCTTGGACGAATTGAAGGAGGCCCTTGCTTCCTCGGGAATTAACCTGCTTTCCGGGCACAGCGGTGTGGGCAAAAGTACCTTGATCAACCGGTTATTGCCCGGCCTTGAATTGAAAACAGGTGACGTCTCGAGTGCGCACCAAAAGGGCAAACACACAACCACTTTTGCCGAGATGTTTGCCTTGCCTGAAGGCGGTTACCTCGTGGACACTCCTGGCATCAAAGGGTTTGGGTTGGTTGAGCTCGAACGTGACCAGCTGCACCACTACTTTCCCGAGCTATTCGCTAAGCTGCCCTCGTGCAAGTTTCACAACTGCCTACACCGTTTGGAGCCCCAGTGCGCGGTCCGCATAGCCGTGGAGGAGGGAGAAATCGCAGAGGAACGGTATGTCAACTACCTCGATTTGTATGAAAACTTCGAGGCTGATACCGCCTACCGATAGACCTTATAAGCGCGAGGCGTAAAGATTCCCCACACGCAGACTCATGGAGTTATAGATGAGCGGCTGGTTGGTTTCGCGGTCGCGCACGGTAATGCCCATGCTGCGCAAAATGCCATCGCCAGCTGCACAATCCCACTCCATGTACGAGGCGCTGCGTGAATGCACATCGGCTTCACCGGTGGTAAGGAGGCAGAATTTTAATGCACCACTTACTGCTTCCATCAGGAACGCTTCAGCGTCTAAAGATGGCGGAAGCAGGTCTTCTTTGGACAACGCCTCATTCCAACTTGTCACGAGGCGGTATGGCCGGGTGGCGGGTTGTGGTGTGATGGGCCGATGCTCGTTCAAATTGGTGAGGGACACTGTAAATGGCACTCTGGATTGGGTACCCGCAAAAATCCGGTCGGACAACGGATCGGCGACGACACCGAGGATGGGTCCTGATGTATCGCAAAGGGCAATGTTGATGGCGAAGCCCTCCCGGTGATCGAGGTACGACTGGGTGCCATCAAGTGGGTCCACGAGCCAAAAGAGCGGCCAGTTGGAACGCTCGGCATAGGGAGGCAGGGCCCCTTCTTCGCTGATGATGGGGATGCCGTGCGGCGCCAATACGTTTCGGATGGCGGTGTGGCTCTCGAGGTCCACCGCAGACACCGGACTCCCGTCTCGCTTGGCGCGGATGACGAGGCGATCATTTTGGTGGGAAAGGTGGTGAAGGAGCACTGCCGAACCGGCCGCAGCCGCCTCAAGCGCGGCATCCAGAAGCAGGTCCAGTCGCTCGTTCTCCATGGCGACAATATACAGATTTGATATATATTTGTGCAGTCGCAGGGGTGCCTCGAATCCGAGTGCTGAGAACATACCCTCATAACCTGACCGGGTAATACCGGTAGGGGAGCTGAGCCAGGCCACAAGGCCTGGATTGGGATTGTGTCCCTTGCGTCGTTTTGTTGAATAAAACTTAAAAAACGATGAATCGATTTGCCATCATCTTGTGCTTCGCCACGGCCTTCAGCGTGTCCGGCACCTCCCAATCTGTCGTTTCCGCAGATGTGGACTCCATTTTGAAAACTGTTCAATTGCTTCCGGCGACGGTGTCCGCGATTCAGGCTCCTGAACGCTCTCCATTTCCAACGCAAACAGTCGATGCTGTTGAGCTCGCAAAAAGAGACGCATCCATGGACATGCCGTTCCTCTTGCGATTTACACCTTCACTCGTTGTGACCTCTGATGCCGGCGCTGGCATTGGGTACACGTCTATGCGCATCCGGGGATCGGACCAGACGCGCATCAATGTGACCATCAATGGTGTGGCTCTAAATGACGCCGAATCCCACCAAGTTTACTGGGTGGATTTGCCCGATTTGGCCAGCAGCGTAGACAACCTGACCATCCAACGTGGTGTTGGCAGTTCGTCCAATGGTGCAGGTGCCTTCGGTGCTACGGTGGCCATCCAAACCATGGAGTTCAATAAGGAGGCCGGTGGCCGGGTGGTACTTTCCGGTGGATCGTTTGGCACGCTTCGCAGCATGGCGCAGTGGAGCACCGGTGAGATCGGTTCGGGATTATACATGGAAGGTCGCGCCTCGCGCATCTTGTCCGATGGATACATGGACCGGTCCGGAAGCGACCTCTCAAGCATGCAAATAGGCCTCGGTTACCGTTGGGATTCTGGTCAAATTGCCTACTCTGCGATGTTGGGTCATGAGCGGACGCAACAGGCCTGGTTCGGTGTACCCCGCATCGGCTTGGATGCTCCTGCCGACTCCATTTGGTCGTGGGCGGCCAATTCCTACGAATACGGCACTGACACGGCGCGCATTGAAGATTTGATTGCCCGGGGGCGTCAGCACAATTATTACAGCTACGCGGATCAGGTGGATGATTACCGCCAGGATCACCATCAAATTCATGCGAGCCAGCGCCTTGCGGGCTGGGACTTGGGAGCCACTTTACATTACACTGCTGGCGCCGGCTACTGGGAACAGTACAGGGAGGCGGACGACATTGCATTGTATGGAGGGACATCTGTGATCACGGCCGGGGACACCGTTACGACCTCCAATGTCATTCGCCGCCGTTGGTTGGATAACGATTATTTCGGAGGCATCTTTCAGGGAAGCCGAGCCTACGAGAACGGCGGAATTCAGGTTGGATTGGGTGCTTTTCAGTATGCTGGCGAACACTTTGGCAACCCCATTTGGATGCAGGCTGGTGGAGATACAATCTCGCCGCAACACCGCTACTACGACAACCTCGGCGAGAAAACCGATCAATACTGGTTCATCAGCGGTGACCGCCGCTTGGCCGATGGTAAGATCAATCTTCGTGGAGAAATTCAGATGCGAACAGTCGGTTACGAAGTGAGCGGCACCGACAACGATTTGCGCACCCTAGAGGTCGATACTACGATGCAATTCATCAATCCGAAATTTGGTTTGGACTACATTGTTAGCCCAAGCAGCCGGGTCTTCGCCTCGGTCGCCCGTGGAAGCCGAGAACCTGTGCGAAATGATTTCATCGATCGGTCTACCGCGGCTTACCCAAAAGCGGAGCAGCTCACAGACCTCGAAGTGGGTTGGGAAGTCTCGACGCCGAAATGGAGCATGCAGGCCGTTGGGTACTACATGAAGTATAAGAACCAACTGGTTCTGACCGGGGCGTTGAACGATGTGGACTCACCGATTCGACAAAATGTATCGAACAGCTACCGTGCAGGACTGGAGTGGACAAACGTGTGGAGACCGGTGAATGGACTGCAATGGTACAGCACTGTGACCGCCTCCCAGAATCGCATTACCGATTTCGGATTTGGCTTGGGAATGGAGCCAGCAGATATTAGCTTCTCGCCCAGCATCACGGCGTCGAGCGTTGTGACTTGGGAGGCGTTGAACTGCCTCAACGAAAAAGGGGTGGGTTCCACTTGCTTGATTGAATGGTCGGCCCGCCATGTGGGAAATCAATTCTTGGACAACACCTCTAGTGATGTGCGATCATTGGATGCTTACAACGTACACGATGCCCGCGTCCGTTGGATGTGGAATCGTCCAAACGGCTCGTACGTTTCGGTTTCAGGCTACCTGCGGAATTTCTTGGACGCCCAATACAGTGCAAATGGATGGGCTTACTTCTACGAGTATGGCGGACAAGAAATTTCGGAAGTGTACGTGTATCCGCAGGCAGGACGCCACGGACTCGTGGCGCTCGAATTTTCTTTCTGATAGCAGCCTATCAAAGCCGCTCTTCGGCTGGATTGGTCTGGACGACGAACGATTCGGGGTGTGGCAGCCAATCCAACTGAAAGGGCCGGCTTTCGATGGCATGGCCCACAACGACCAAGTCGGCTCCGGCCTGCCACGCCGCTCTGATACCCGCCGCGTCATCAATGCCTCCGCCGACGATCATCGGGCATTCAACGGCATCGCGAACCGCTTGAATTGTTGAGGGCGAAACGCATCGTTGGGCGCCGCTTCCCGCGTCCAAAAACATCGCGCTGAGGCCGAGCATTTCGCCGGCGACGGCGGTAGCGACTGCGATTTCCTTTTTCGCCGTTGGGATGGGTAGGCTGTTGCTCATGAACGCTGCTGTGGTCAGTGGCCCATCGCCGATCAGCATGTAGCCCGTTGGTATAACGTCCATTCCTGTTTTGCGGATACGGATGCCACTTTCTACGTGTCGGCCGATGAGCAAATCTGGATTGCGGCCGGAAATTAAGGAAAGGAAGAGGACTGCGTCAGCACCGGGCGTGACTTGTTCAGGGCTCCCAGGAAAAAGCGTCACGCGCCCGTCGTAGTGGGAGCGTAGCGATTGCAGGACGTCCTTGACGTTGCGTGCGTTGAGAAGGCTGCCTCCAACAAAGATGTCCGTGATGGGCGAAGCGTTGAGCCCATCCATGAATCGGGTCCAATCGCGACCGGTCGGCAAATCATCGGGGTCGAGCAAGGCGGCAAGGCGCTTGCGTCCACTTCGTTGATCGTTTTGGAGGTCGTAGAGCCAACTCATGATTCGAAGATACAGCGAACGACGGCATCCATCGTCTCTGGCTTGAGCAGGTTGTGTCCGGACCGGACGGTTTGGAAGGTTACGTTCTTTAGGTTCTGGGTCATTCGGCGAATTCGCTTGGCGTTGCGTGTTGGAATGATTTTGTCGAATTCCCCAAAAATGAAATCGGCGTTAGGCACTTGCTCAAGGGCTGCCTTGATAGCTCCATGACTAGGCCAACAAGCTCGGTGGCTCCTCCAGCCCTTCCAAACCATCATGCGCATGGCGTGGGACGAGGAATGGAAATAGATGAAACCGTTCAAGTGTTTGGAGATGAATCCCCATTCAAGGAGTGCATCTGACCACTTCTGCACCAGCTGCTCGTGACGGTCTATCCAAAACCACGCTAAACGTCCCAGGCGGGTGTGCACAGTGATGGCATAAAAGGGGGATTGTTTGAGTCCATCCGGGGCCAAAAGCACAACATGCTGCCAGCTTTCGGGACGATCGACAAGAAGTGCCAAAGCTACCCTTCCACCAATGCTATATCCCAGGAGGGTGCGCTTTCCAGCGTTTGGAACTTGATTGATGATGATCGTATCGATGATGCGGTTAAATACCCTGGGCTCAATGGCCCGGTCGTCCGGACCGCTTTCAGGCAGCGGCCGACTTCCGCCGTGATGTGGAAGGTGAATGGAAATCATTGCATGCGGATTCGGCCATGCACGGTGTGCTGATCGCATATCTTCTAACGGCCGAGCGAATCCGTGGAAGGCAACCACCACGGGTATTTCGCTTTGAGTAAGGTTCTCGGTGGACCAAACGGTGTATTCAATTTCCCAACCTTCGCATGCGATTGCCAATCGCTGGCCCTGTTCACCGGGTGCTGCAAACTCCATGACCGCAAAGGTCGGTCGCAATGTGGATAGCCCGTGGAAATTGTGAACGACTTTTTTCGCAGGGATGAAAGGTGGCGTGTAATTTTGGGCCCGGAAAAGTCCCAAACGGTCTTGAAGATTTACCTCCCGTTCGCCATGTGTGAGTGGGGTAAAAAAAAAATGCCCAAAGACAAAAGCATTAAATCGGTTCTCCTCATCGGCAGCGGACCGATTGTCATTGGACAGGCTTGCGAGTTTGATTATTCCGGATCACAAGCCCTCCGCTCCCTTCGCGAAGAAGGCATCGAAACCACCCTAATCAATTCGAACCCTGCGACCATCATGACCGACCCGGTGATGGCGGATAACGTGTATTTGGAGCCGCTGGAACCTGCGTCCATCGAAGAGATCCTTGAAAAGCACCCGAACATCGATTCGGTGTTGCCAACGATGGGGGGGCAGACCGCTTTGAACTTGTGCATTCAATGCGATGAAATGGGTATTTGGAAAGAGCACAACGTGCGCATGATCGGAGTTGATATTGATGCGATTGAGATTACCGAGAACCGCGAGCGATTTCGCCACCTGATGGAATCGATGAGCATTCCGATGGCACCTCAAGCGACGGCCAAGAGCTTCCTTGAAGGCAAAGAGGCGGCTCAGCAATTCGGATTTCCATTGTGCATTCGAGCTAGCTATACGTTAGGTGGAGCCGGTGCGAGTATTATCTATGACCCGGCCGATTTCGATGATGCGTTGACGCGTGGATTGCATTTGAGCCCCATTCACGAGGTCATGATTGATAAAGCTGTCATGGGCTGGAAGGAATATGAGCTCGAGTTGTTGCGCGATAGTAATGACAACGTGACGATCATTTGTTCCATCGAGAATTTCGATCCGATGGGCATTCATACTGGGGATAGCATCACGGTAGCGCCAGCGATGACGCTGAGCGACAAGACCTTCCAGCGTATGCGCGATATGGCCATTCGCATGATGCGCGAAATCGGTGATTTCGCGGGAGGATGCAACGTTCAGTTCGCGGTTTCAAATGACGAGAATGAGGACATTATTGCCATTGAAATTAATCCGCGTGTAAGTCGTTCTTCGGCCCTCGCGTCCAAGGCCACTGGTTATCCGATTGCGAAGATTGCCGCGAAGTTGGCCATCGGTTACCACCTCGATGAATTGCCCAATCCTATCACCGGCACAACAAGCGCCATGTTCGAGCCCACGCTCGACTACGTTGTGGTCAAGGTGCCGCGTTGGAATTTTGACAAGTTCAAAGGGGCGAACCGCGAGTTGGGATTGCAAATGAAGGCGGTGGGCGAGGTTATGGCCATTGGCCGTTCGTTCCAAGAGGCACTTCAGAAAGCGGCCCAATCACTCGAAGTGGGCAGGAACGGCTTAGGCTGCGACGGCCGCGAATTGCGTGACCAAGATGCCATCTTCCACAGCTTGCGGCATGCCAGCTGGAACCGACTGTTCCACTTGTACGACGCCATGAAATTGGGTATTCCGATTCGGAAGATTTACGATATCACCAAAATTGACCCGTGGTTTTTGCGTCAGATTGAGGAGCTTGTGCACTTGGAAGAGGAGATCGGCAAGCACACCTTGGATACAATCCCAGAGGTGGTGATGCGTGAAGCAAAACAAAAAGGCTATGCAGACCGGCAGATTGCTCACATGCTCGATTGCCTCGAGTCAGAAGTGCATGCGCATCGCGTTAATCTCGGTATCATCCGCACTTACAAACTCGTTGACACCTGCGCAGCTGAATTCCCGGCGCAAACGCCATACTACTACTCGACGTTTGAGGTGGAGAACGAGAGCATTGTCACCGACAAAAAGAAAATTGTCGTCCTGGGTAGCGGCCCCAACCGCATTGGACAGGGCATCGAATTTGACTACTGCTGCGTGCACGGGGTACTTGCTGCTAAGGAATGCGGATACGAGACCATCATGATTAACTGCAACCCTGAGACGGTTTCGACCGACTCAGACACCGCGGACAAATTGTACTTCGAACCGGTCTTCTGGGAGCACATTTATGACATCATTCTCCATGAGAAACCTGAGGGTGTTATTGTTCAATTAGGTGGCCAGACGGCGCTGAAGTTGGCGGAGAAGCTCGAGCGTTATGGCATCAAAATCATCGGTACGAGCTATAGGGCGCTGGACTTGGCAGAGGACAGAGGTTCGTTTTCGACGCTGCTGCGTGACGAAGGTGTTCCCTATCCGGACTTTGGCGTGGTAGAAACTGCCGATCAAGCCAACGAGCTAAGTAAGAAACTCGGCTTTCCTCTGCTGGTGCGACCCAGTTACGTGTTGGGTGGGCAGCGCATGAAGATTGTTATCAATGAGGATGAGCTCGAGCGGCACGTGATTGATATTTTCCGGGACATGCCGGACAACAAAGTGCTGTTGGATCACTACCTCGACGGCGCCATCGAATGCGAGGCCGACGCCATCTGCGACGGCGATGAAGTTCGCATTATCGGCATCATGCAGCACATCGAGCCGGCGGGCATTCACAGTGGCGACAGCTACGCCGTACTGCCGCCATATAATTTGGGCGATTTGATTCTCAGCCAGATTGAGGAATACACCAAGCGAATCGCTTTGGCACTGGAAACAGTGGGTTTGATCAACATCCAATTCGCAGTGAAAGATGACCAGGTGTTCATCATCGAAGCAAATCCTCGTGCTTCTCGTACGGTGCCGTTCATTGCAAAAGCCTATGGCGAGCCGTATGTGAATCATGCGACGAAGGTGATGATGGGTGAGGCTAAGCTTAAGGATTTGCCGCACAATCCCGAACTGGAAGGGTATGCGGTCAAAATCCCCGTCTTCTCCTACGAGAAATTCCCGGAGGTCAATAAGGAACTCGGTCCGGAAATGAAGTCGACCGGAGAGGGTATACGCTTCATTCCCGATTTGCGGGATGCTTTCTTTCGGAAGGTCTATAGTGAGCGAAATTTGTACCTCAGTAAGTAACGTACGTGGGGCTACTTCGACTCATAGCTACAGCCGTATTGGTGTGGTTTGTATTTCGTTGGCTGGACAGGTTGTTTGGAGGGCGGCGCAAGCCGCCGCGCAGTACGAGCCAGGGTTCTCAAAGCAATTCCCGACAACATCGCTCTTCTCAGCCGAAAGACGATGGCTTGGGTGATTACGTGGATTTCGAGGAGATAGATGAGCCTTGAAGGCGTTCCCCGTAACTTCGTCCTAAATCAGAATTGCGCATGGAACGATTGAAATCCCATTTCCAAAAGCATGCCATGCATTACGTGGCAATCCTTCTTTTCTATGCCCTGGCATCTGCACTGCTAGCCAAGTCGTTTGATGGGTATGTCGTGCGCCAAGGAGATCACCAGAATTGGGTGGGAATGAGTAAGGAAGTCCATGATGCGCAGGCATTGTTTGGTGAGCCTTTGGGTTGGACGAATTCTATGTTTGGTGGAATGCCCACCACGCACATTACCGGGGGGGCAAAATCGATCCAAGTAGTCCGCCAATCCAAGCGGCTAATCAATTCGTTTGCCGGATACAGTGGCATTTCGATTTTTTGGATGGCCATGATAGGAGGATATATCTTGGCGTTTGCTTTGGGGGCATCACCGTGGATTGCCGTGCTCTGTGGGATAGGAGTCGGTCTGAGTTCCTTCGAAGTGCTCTATTACTCTGCCGGACACATAACCAAAGTGCAAGCCATCGCCTACATGCCTTTTATTTTAGCAGGTGTGGTTTGGGCTTACCGGGGGCACTTGTATCGGGGCATCGCACTCGCAGCATTTGCCACGGCGTTGCATGTGTCGTGTGGCCACCCCCAGATGACCTATTACTTGCTCTTCTTGCTCGTAGCCATTGGACTTGGTGAATCTTGGCGAATGGGGGTGCAAGAGAAGGACTGGTCCAACATGCTGCGCACCAATGCAATGATCTTGTTGGCAGGTAGTATAGGCGTCATGCCACATTACACGCACTTGAAAGAAACACAGGTTTATGCGCAACACACCATCCGAGGCGAAAAGATTCTGGAGAACGCAGATGCGATTGAAGCAACGACTGGTTTGGATCGTGATTACATATTGGAGTATAGCATGGCCGATGGCGAGTGGCTGTCCATCATGTGCCCAGACATCAAAGGCGGAAATAATCCACTTTATTGGGGCGAACAGACCTTTTCAGGAGGAGCATTTTACTTTGGAGCCATCCTGGTGGCTCTATTTTTCATGTTCCTTGTTGCCGGGAAAGACCGCTTACGGTGGCCACTTTTGGTCATAACGTTACTCTCCATTGCTTTGAGTCGAAGGGGAGGAGGTATGACAATGGACTTTTTCTTGGATTACGTGCCTGCGTTCAGCAAGTTCCGTGACACGAAGATGATGTTGGTTCTCGTTCTCATGACGGTTTCCATGGGAGCTGCATTGGGCTTGAAGGAATTGCTCGCTGAATCCAGTCAGCAGGGAGGGGTGTCGTCGAATCGTCGTTGGTTGTGGCTGGGAAGCTTAATGGGATTGGCTTTGCTATTCTTGGGCTTCTATGGAGCTCCGGAGTTGTTCTTTGATTTCCAATCTTCCATTCGGCCGGATGTTGCTGTTGAACAATTGGGTTACCAAGAGGCGCTGACCCGTCGTTTGGAGGTTTTCCGTGCTGACGTGCTGCGCACCTTAGGTCTACTTGTCTTGCTGTCTGGTGTTGTCGCTGCGTTGGTGTGGAATAAGCTCAAACCAGCTGTGGCGTTTGCAGTTTTGATCGCAATCACTTGCGCAGATCTCTGGAATGTAAATCGACGCTATTTCAATGACGACAAAGTCAATGGCATCCACCGCAACTGGGTTAAGGCCGTGGATCATGCTTTCCCTTTCACCCCGGAGCCCCAGATGCTCAAGCTGCTCGCTCAAGATTTCAACGCTAATCCCGAAAATGAGCAACGCGCAAATGAGCTGTATGATTCTTACCTCGAACGGTTTGAAGGCACGCGCTTGACGCGGGATGAGAAGGATCGATTGAAATCCGCGAGTCAATTTGGTGCCATGCGCTTCAGTTCACCTTACCGTGTTTTACGCTGGGATAATCCGTTTACGGATGCCTCTGTGTCCTATTTCTTTCAGAGCATTGGAGGTTATCATGCAGCCAAACTGAGGCGTTACCAAGATTTTATCGATCAAGTCCTCCTCCCGGAACGAACTCGTTTTGCGGAAAAAATCCAATCGGGAGCAACGCAGGAGGCCTTTGCGTCGCTCATTGGTCATAAAATGCTTAACACCCGGTACATCCTCTTCGGTCAGATGGCCGAACCAGTTGCTATGTCTGGGACGCCAGGTTTTGCGTGGGTGGCGCGAGATTGGACTTGGGCGATGTCTGACGATGAAGAGATGGCCAAAACAAGTGCATTGGATGCGCCAGATGAGGCGGTTGTGCATGCGGATTATCAGGCCCTGTTTGAGGGTATTTCCCCTGGAGCTACGGGGAGTATTGATTTGGTGAACTATACGCCTGAGTACGTAGAATACAGTTCGAACTTGACTTCAGAGGGCCTTGGTATTTTCTCTGAAATTTGGTATCCCGAGGGGTGGATTGCCCGTATCGATGGCGAGCCGGTTGAAACCTTACGTGCAAACTACGTGTTAAGGGCATTGAAGATTCCTGCCGGAGAACACACCATTACTTGGGAGTACGCACTTGAGAGCTCCACTTGGATTGGTGTGCTTTTCGATTTGCTCTTATTGCTCTTTGTTCTAGGTGCAGGTTGGCGCGGATGGAAAGAATCGAATGAAAGAAAACAAGTACAAGACGGCCGGGCGTGAGGTATCAATTTTAGCTGATGGAACATCGGTGAGTTGGCATTGGGGCGCCGGTGCATCGGATGCTGTGGATTGGAGTGCTTGGGATTCATTCTTGGCCTCCGCACAGAGTCGAACGGTATTCTTGGAAAGTCGCATGATGCGGTCTCTGCTGTTGGCATCCAACCGTCCAGTTTCGGCGGTGCAGTGGAAGCGAAAGGGAAGTATCATCGGATTGGCTTGCATCGAAGACACCACGGCGGTAAGCGTTAACTTGGATAGCCATGTCCAATCCGAAAGGAGTTGGTTTTCGGGAATCAGCAAGGTGCTCCACGGCAAGGACGGTCGATTCCAGTTCCGAGTGCGTGTTGTTGGAACTGTCCTGGGGAGCGGGGAGCATGGCCAGTGCTGGTCACCCACAGTATCAGCGGTTGAGGCGCGCCGGTTGCTCACGGAGACGGTCTTTCAGCCGCATTGCTTGAACGGTGTGCAGGTGCCGAGGGTGGTCATGATTAAGGACCAACCCATCTTGGACAATGAGCATCGGAAGGTTCAGCATAAGCGCTGGATTCCCCTTGAATTTGATCCGGAGATGCTGTTCCACATTAATCGGGAGTGGAGTGACTTTGACGATTATCTGCAAGGGCTGAAGACCAAGTCACGGACCAAGATCAAGCGCATAATGGCCCTTTCTTCTGACTTTGAGCTTCGCACCCTTTCTAGTTTGGAGTTGGTAGAGCATTGCGACGAGCTCATTGATTTGTACCAGAGTGTTTATGAGCGTTCGGGGTTTCGACTAGGGTCGCTACATGCCGAGGAATTACTGACTTCCAAAGCCGAATGGGGCGATGATTTCGTAGTCACGGTTTTCGAGTTGGAGGGCGTGTTGAAAGGGTTTCAATGCGCTTATGTGGGAAGCGAGGAGACGGAGGCATTTTTTGTCGGATTTGATCCCGAATTGCGCAAGACTCATGCGATTTACCAGCGCATGTTGGTCGAGTTCATCTGCCTCGGCATAGAACGTAAAAGTAAGCGAGTCAACATGGGCCGTACTGCCCTTGAAATCAAATCCTCCGTTGGGGCGTTGCCTAGGCGTTTGATGTGTGAGGTGCAGTTTAGAAATCGGCTATTTAACACGGTGGTTGGGCGTTACACCCAAGGGTACAATCCGGTGGCGACGCACTTACGTCAACCGTGGAAGTCCGATGCACACGCCTTAGCGGCGCATTCAGAACTCCATACCCTCTGAGCCTTGGCCACTGTAGCCGTCTCGACCGGAGGCCGATCGGCGGCGTTCTTCTAGCTTACCGATTTTCCAAGTCGCCGTCAAGAAGAGATTGCGGGATTCGCGTTTGAAGCGGTTATCTTGGTAGAGGTTGGCAAATTCGGATAGATAAGACCACTCCCTGGTGTCGAACACATCGCTCAACTTGAGTGTGAGCGTCAGGTCACCATCCATGAGTGTCCGCTGAATATTGGCGTCCATAAAGGCATAGCCGTTGAACTGCCCTTGCGGCGTGACAGAGGGGCCATTGTACATGCCATTGATCTGCCATTTCCACTGGCCATCTCCTCCAAGGGATTGGTTGGCAAAGAAGTTCAAATTGTACGACCAACCGGTGGCGTCGTTGGCGAATTCTACTTCACCCACGCTGTTTTGAAGGTGGTACAAAGAAGCGGTGAAACGCGCCTGTCCCCGTCCCGGTAGGGGGGCCATTGCAATGATTTCCAACCCTTCGTTTTGACGCTGCCCTTGGTTGATCCAGCTGGACGTTCGCACGCCCTGTTCGTTGATGCTGGAATACCGCTGGATGATGTCGTTGGTGACCTTCCAAAACAAGGACGTGGTGATGGACATTCGGTTTCGTGTCCATTGGTGTCCGATCTCCATGCTATTGGTGTATTCGGGAAGCAGCTCGGGGTTGCCGGTGCGAATATTACGGCTGTCGCTGTCGTCAATGAATGGCGTGACAGAACGGCCCCGTGGTCGGTTAATACGCCGGCTGTAGCTGGCGATCCAGCTCACTTCATCGTTGCGCTGCTTGGAGAGGTTGAACGACGGGTAAACCGAGAAGTAGTCGTTCGAAAACGATTGGTCGCCTTCCCAAAGCGCCTCGGTAAACACCTGCTCGAGCCGCAACCCGCCCTGCACGCCGTAGACGCCGTATTTCCGGCCTAACGTTGTGTAGATGGCGTGAACGTCTTCTCGATAGGTGAAATCAAAAGCTGCTGCTGATGGATTGACCGGCACCAATATTCCTTCCTGCCAGATGGCCGTGTCAGAGGCCAAGTATTCAAATCGGTCATCCTTGATGGACAGATTGGATTTCCATCCCCATTCCCATCTTCCATCATTGACCAAGGGCTTTTCAAAGTCCAGTTGGGCCACGGTCCGAATGGAGGAGTTCATTTGAATGTTGGTGTCCACGGTCATAGCTTCGCTGTCGCTTTGACGTGCCGACTCTTCAATAAATTCATCGGAGCGCGATTCGGAACGCGAGTGTCGAATTTGGGCGGATAAGACGTGCTTGGGATTGTTATCAAACTCCTTTCTGTAATTGCCGTCTACGTCCCAACCTTGGCCATTTGACCCCTCCGTGGAAAAGCGATCGGTATGGTAGGTGGCGCCGGTGTCCCAAGCCTCTCGGTTCTCCAGTAGATTGTTGTACGAGCGGTTGTTTTGGTTGACGTTAATGTTCCAGCCAATGACTTCAGATTGCGACGGGTACCATTCCATGCCCAAGCGTCCATTCAGACTGGTTCGGATTTGATTTCCGTTGCGCACTTGGTCTGTGATGGATGAACTATCAAGGCCTGTAAGTTCTCTGTATGTTTCCCCTGCTCGAAACATGTCGCGGTGGTTCCAGCTGGCACTGCTAAACACCGAAAATCTCTCGTTTTTGTAATTGAGCGAGAGGGAAGCGTTGTGGTTGCCTCCTGTTCCCGGTGTGGCCTGACCTTGGCCGTGAAAGCCTCGCAATTTATTTTTCTTGAGGATTATGTTGAGGATACCGGCCATGCCATCTGGATCGTATTTCGCCGATGGATTCGTGATGACCTCAACGCGGTCAATGGAGCTCGCGGGAATTTGTTCGAGGAAAGCATTCTGTGCCGCACCCGTTAACCCTGAGGGCCTTCCGTCAATTAGGATTTGAACTTGTGAAGAGCCCCGCAACGAAACATTGCCGTCGATATCTACCGCGACAGAAGGAACATTGACTAGGAGTTCGCTGGCTGTCCCACCCGCAGCGGAAAGGTCATTTCCAACCTTGAACACCCTCCGGTCAATGAGCATTTCGAGGGAACTCGCCTCCTCTATGACTACGGCTTCTTCTAGGACATTCATGCGGGGGTTGAGTCCAATGGTCCCGGCATTGTATGAAGTTGTTGTGCGCGGAGACAGTAAAAAGGGATCTGAGCGAAAGGAAGCGTAGCCCATGAAGTTGATCAGGAGCCGGTACCGGCCAAACGGCAACTCCACCATGCTGAATGAACCGTCTTCTGCCGCCAGTTGTCCCGCTACAATGCTGCTGTCTCGAATGCTTAGAAGGGCGACGGAGGCAAATGGAATCGCCGCTCCGTTATCCACTTCAGTAACGATACCTGAAACCGTACAAATGGATTGCTTTTCACCCCCGTATCGGCCAGGAGGGCCTCCCGGCCGCTGGCTCCATGAGGGCGCAGCGAGGAGGATGAAACAGAGGATGAGCCAAACCATGTTCAGACGGGCCATTGATGAGGAATTATTTGGATTGTCTTGCATGTCCTCTATATCAGACGCTTGAACACTGGATTTGTTTAAATCAGGCGTACTAAGCGCAAAGATGGCGAAGAATTCACCTCTGTGGCCATCGGTTGTGTACAACAATTCCGCGCACCGTTTCCTTGCATACGCCGTCCTTGCGCTCTACCATGGCCACCATGCAGGCACGGTTTTTTAGCATGTCAACCGGGAGTGCCTCTGCACTTGTAAGGTCCACAATGTCTGTCGAATTGTGCCGGACCCTTAGCCAATGGTGCGGAGCGATAGCCACCCAATCTCCCGCGGCTGTCCATATTTCCGGCCAGTCTTTTTCATGGCACCACCATCCGACGTTGCAATCCGGTGAAGCATTGATCGGCAGAACAGGTGAAGCCATGCGCTGGAAATGTTCGAAGAACCAACCTTTCATCCAGGCTGCCTGGCGAGCCACCTCCCATCCAAATTGGCTGAGGTGTGCAGCGACTTCTGCCTGTGTGCTCAGGGCCACTTGGGCCTTGAATTTGTCGAGCTTGGTATCAAGACGATCGACGGGATCAACACCCATCCATGTGTCCCAAGCTGCAGAGCCGGAGGTGCTCAAGTAGAATTTTACAGCCAATTCGAGGTGCAGGACTTCTCCGTTTTCTTCCAGCAATAAATCGATTTCACCCGCTGTTCGTTTGTCAAGTTGAACCACGTAGTTAGCGACTTTGACTACCCACCCTGGGTGGTGACGAAACCAAGTCGCCACGCACCTCTCAAAGCGGTAACCCAGTCGCTGATTGTCCCGTCCGTGTTCGAAGGTGTCGTTCTCAAATCCCTCGTCCACCGCGTTGCGCATCCAAGCTTCGAAGTCCAATCGTGCCGCATCCGCTGCGTGCTTTCCGGTGTGCTTGACCCCGTGGCTCGATTCCATCAGCGGCGGACTTCCAACGCACCAGGCGATTTCTTGCAACCCGCGCGTTGGACAGGCGTTGAGCACGTCGTCGAGCGGTGGGGGCCAATTACGCTGAATTCCCATGATTGAAGGACTATCTTCGCGCGGAAGTTAATCGAAAATCATGCGAACCATCGCCCAAGTAACGCATCCACTGATGCGCATCACCATCAACCTATGGAACGATAAGTATCAGTTAAGGTATGAGCTGGACCGGTACGAACAGACCTATAAATTTGATGCGGACACGGTATCTCTAGAGGACGTTAAATCAAGTGCCGAGCGAATGGCTGACGAAGTGCTAAAATGCTTTGTGTCGATGCGGGCACTATTACTCTCAATTACACCCCATAACTCCACGTCATGAACAACCAGTTTATGTACATCCTCATCGCTTGTCTGGGCGTTTGGCTCACCATTTTGACCTACATCCAGGTCAGCGACTCAGCCCCTCAACTCTCGGAGTCCCTACAAGGTGGAAAAGCCGCGACCATCGCTTATGTTCACGGCGACTCCATCCAGGCCAATTACGAATTCATCGCGGAGCGCGAACGGGCATTGTTCGTGGGGGTTCAACAAGCCCAAATCGCAGTGGAACGAATGGCCACCCCGCTGAAGGAGGAAGCCCAGGAACTGATAACCTATGCCAGCGGACCGAATGCGTCAGAAGAGGAGATGCAAATTGCGCAGTCACGGTTGTACGAGATTGAGGCCCAGTTAACTCAGATTCAAAACGAATCGCAAACGAGGTTGGTGCAATTGGAAAATCAACTCCAAGCGGAAGTTGCCTCACGGTTGAGCAAAGAAGTTGCCGTTTTTGCCGGTGACAATGGATTGGAAGTGGTATTGAACTGGGGGTTGTCCGGTGAAGGCGTGTTGTACGGATCTCCAGATTACGACGTCACGAATGCCCTTCTGGAATTCATGAATGACCGGTACGATTCGCCGACAGCGGAGGAAAACACAGAGGATAATAGAGAATGAGCACGGCCGAAGCTAAAAAGAACGTCCACATTGTCGAGTACGTCCTGTACGTCTGGCAAATGGAGGACTTGGTGCGTGCTGCCCAGTTTGCAGAAGCGGCCATTGAAGGTTTATTCAACGGAGAAGGCGGTGCAGATTGTGACTGGTTGCTCCAGCTGAGTAAGCAAATGCAGCGCGAAAAATTGGAGGAAAAGGGCCACGTTTCCGATGTGCTCGAAGTGCAAAACGAGCTTGCCCTTCTGCACGATTTGATCACAGGTCCCATGGAGGATGAGATTTACGTGAGCGCCTTTAAAACGGCTGAACCTATTCTGCAGGAATTGGAGCAAAACAAAATGGGGGAAGGGCTGCGCCATCCGACAGAAACAATGTTGACTGCGCTCTACGGTTGGCTCGTCTTGAAAATGCGAAAGGAAGAAGTGACTTTGGAAACGCAATCAGCGCTTCAACCCATTCGGGAAATGGCCAATGCCCTTGCGCGCGGCCACGTTAAGATTTATCAAGGAAAGTAGGCCTCAACGGCTCTGCAGTCGGCGCATGTGGCGGTTACGACTGATGGAAATGCGCAGGACGTGCGACTCGTTTCGCAACCGGTCAATGACGGCTGTGGACAATGCGTCCGATGATAAGAAAATGGTGTTTGCTGGCCACGCTTTTTCATCGATTTCACCCACGACCATGCAACGGAAATATTCATGCGTAGCTGCAGCGTGTTTAGCCAATGCTTTCATGTTTGAATTGCTCTGCATCTCATCATCGACAATGAGCCACGCAGATTGGTGTTTGGCTATGGCATGAACAAACTCCGCGTTTGACACTTCGGTGTCAACTAGGGCGCTTGCTTCGGAAAAATCGCTAATGCGTTCCGCGAAGCTTTCACTTTCAGCAGTGCTTCCGAAAGCAACACAAATTAGTGGGGTGGAGTTAAATGGGGTCATCCAGCGTGGTTCGCGTTTGGCGGAGATTACGAGGCTCATTCAAAAAAGGTTGCAGATTCCCACAAAGACCGTGTTCAAAACAAATCCGCAGGCTTCCGCTACCCCCTTCTTTCGGGACGAACTTCACGGGTTTAATACCATGTCTGTCGACGTCACTTCATACACCACACATCCGGTACTTTATCGGCTTGAGAATCGTGCAGAGCGCGTTGCATGTGAACAAGCGATGCGTCACAGGAAAGGAGAGGTCGTCGATACTTTGGAGGAGCAGTTGGTGGAGTGGCTGGTGACACAAACGCCCGCGTTGCGAAGGCAACCAGACGCATTGGCTCAGGCAATCACCGCTAAAATCGGCCGCGAGGGTTGGGAGGCGTACGGGACATGGGCTTGGTTTCCTTGGCGCCAGACCTGGGTCCGTCTGTTGCCAGAAGAGGCCTTTGTCGCTGTACGAACCAATCGCAACCGCAACAAAATCACGTCCGAAGAGCAGGAACGCCTTGCATCGAAATGCGTGGGAATCGCAGGTCTTTCGGTGGGCAGTGCATTGGCCACTACCCTGGCCATGGAGCGTTCGTGTGGAAAGTTGAAGCTGGCAGATTTTGATGTGCTCGAGTTGTCTAATTTGAATCGGATTCAAACTGGCGTGCATCATTTAGGCATTCCAAAAGCAGTGGCCACTGCGCGTGCCATTGCCGAAGTAGACCCTTATCTTGAAGTAGAGCTTTTTCTGGAGGGCTTCACAGCGGAGAATGCAGAGGTCTTCATGAAGGGGGTGGACTTCGTTTGCGATGCCTGCGACCAAGTGAAAGCCAAAGCCAACCTCCGATGGCACGCCAAGGCCAATGGGATTCCTCTCATTATGGAAACCTCCGACCGCGGCATGATTGACATTGAACGCTACGATGAGGCGGATACTCCTCTCCTTCATGGCCGGATTTCTGACGACATGTTGATGGAGATGCGCAACGCATCGGCCTGGCGACCGGAATTTTTTGACGCCTTTATCGATATTAGTCAAGCATCGGAGCGCGGCGTAGCCAGTTTGCAAGCCGTCGGAACGACCCTTGTCGGATGGCCTCAATTATTTACTGATGTGGCTGCGGGGGGAGCCCACGCGGCACAGATAATCCGAAGTATTTTTCTTGGTGAGCACGTTCCGGATGCTCGCCACTACCTCGAATGGAATGAGCAGCTCCTTGAATCCGTCAATTGACCGCGCCCGCCAAGCAGAGCGCATTGCTCAGGCTGAAATGCACGTTTTCCGTGCCGACCAGCATGCTGATATCTGCCATGAATTGGTGGACGGTCACCAAGCGGTTCTCAAAGCCTATGGTATCAAGAAATTGGCCACGTTCAACCGCGATTGGATAGGAAATCCCAACGTGATTGTCATTGCTGCGGTGGGTCAAGGTAGCGGCATTGACGGCCGCAGCCGACGAGTGCTCGGCGGAGCGCGTATGCACGGCGCTCAGGCCGTCGAGCAATTGCCTTTGATGAAGGCGATTGGTGGACAAGATCCTGACCTTCATGACCACATGGAACGTTACGTGGAAGAAGGCGCCTTCGAATTGGTGGGAATGTGGAACAGCATTGAAATGGCCGGAATGGGGGTAGAGGCCACATTTATGATTCAAGCGGCCATGGCCACCTTAACCCTAGTGGGGGGTAGGCACTTGTTTGCCTTGACTTCACCGGTGACCCGGCGCATGCAAAAGTCGCTTGCCTTCTTCACAGAAAAAGGAATCGGCGACGATGGATATTTTACCTATCCCACGCCAAAACTTCGGGCAACCGTCGCTCGGTATACTTTCCCGGAACACCTGACAGAAATTGAGCCTGAGGTGCTAGCGTTGATTGAATGCATGTGGCAAGATCCCGAAGGCACGGTGCACCAGGTAAATGGCCCGAAAGGGGAGTTGAACCTCAAATTCAGATTGGGGGTGTGATGACCGTTGCCACAGGAACACGTCAATTACGTGCGTGGTGCGTTTTGGTGTTCATTGCTTTGGCCTCAGCCGGTGCTACACAAACCCTCATCGGAAAGCGCATTGAGCTCTTTCAGGATTCACTGCAGGCTGACCTCATGGGGCTCGTACAGGTGGTTGAGTATGACGCTTGGGAGCCAGCGAACCAGACAGTCCCCGCCCTTGGCCTTTCGGACGACGTCAGCTGGGTGCGCCTGAAGTTGGACAGCCGCAGCGAGAATGGACAGCTCATCGAGATTCAGAATGCGGGTATTGATGAACTGACGGGTTATATGGTTTGTGATGGTAAGGTCATTGCGACTTACAACCGGGGTGTTTTGCAACATGAATCGAATGAAGGGGCGTTTGGTACGTATCCCACCTTCCCCATTCCGCTGGTCGAATGCGAAGAGCTGTATGCGGTGTTTCGCATGAAGTCAACGAAGCCTCTACTGCTTCCGACCCGCATCGCGGGTCCACGTGAGGTCTTGAATGATGCCCACCAGCGGGACATATTGTTTGCTGCCTATTTCGGGGTGATCCTCGTGATGCTGCTGTACAATCTTTTCCTGTTTTTCAGCGTGGGCGATCGGAGCTATCTTGAGTATTCGCTTTTTATCTTCATGATTGGTGGGACGCAGCTTGTGCTTAATGGGTACGCTCCGTATTTCAATGTGGAAGCGTGGCCGTGGCTCAACACTCGGATCACGCACTTTTTTGGGGTGTTTAGTGGGTTAACGACTATAGTTTTTGCCCAAAATTTCCTCCGGCTGAGCCGCTATGTGCCCTGGCTGCATAAGCTTTTGAATGGGTATTTCATCGTTTACGTCGTGGCCTTGGTGTTGGCCATTTCGGGCCAACTTGTGTGGGCGTACAACGTGATTAATTTCTGTGCCGCAGCGATATTCTTCCTAATTCCGGGCGCTATCATCACCATGCGCAAAGGCTACAGCCCAGCGAAGTATTTTTTACTAGCCTTTTCGATTTTCATCGTCGCGGTGTTGGTCTTTGTCATGAAAGACGCTGGGGTCATTCCTTACAATGTGTGGACTTTCTTTGCCTTGCCTTTGGGCAGTGCCATTGAAATGGTTTTGCTTAGCCTCGCACTGGCGAGCCGCATCAATCAGCTCAAAAAAGAGAGTGCACATGCAAGGGAAGAACAGCTTCGGATTTCCCAAATAAATGAACGCATGGTGCGTGAGCAGAACACGAAGCTCGAGGAGCGCGTTCGCGATCGTACAGCGGACCTTGAAGAGGTGAACACCAACATGCGAACGACTCTGGAGGAATTGCAGTCCGCCCAACAACAGCTTGTACAATCGGAGAAGCTCGCCTCTATCGGTCAGTTGACAGCGGGAATTGCCCATGAGCTGAACAACCCCATCAATTTCGTTTCTTCGAGTGCGCAGTCTTTACGGCGGGATTTTGAGGACATCAACACCATCATTGAACTCGTCAAAGCCATGGACCCGTCAGAAGCCAATTTGGATGAACAGGTCAATGGAGTTAAAGAGAAATTATCCCAGTTGGACATCGAGTTTACACAGCAGGAAATTGAGGAGTTGCTCAACGGCATAGAGGATGGCACGATTCGTACTTCTGAAATCGTGAAAGGGTTGCGCATTTTCAGCCGAATGGACGGGGACAATTTCATCCAAGCCCAGCTCAACGAATTGATCGAATCGACGTTGATTGTGTTGCGCAGCAATTTCAAAGATGCAGCCTTGCTACAATTAGATTTGGGTGAAGAAATGCCCCCGGTAATGTGCCAGCCCGGGCGGTTAAACCAGGTGTTCATGAACATTATCACCAACGCCATTCAAGCCATGGACGCGCTCGGACGGGACGTGGAAGAGAACATTTTAGCCATCACAACTGATCGGGTAGATAGCATTGGACAGGCGTGGGCTGAAGTGCGAATCAAGGATACCGGACAAGGCATGGCCGAGTCGGTGAAGTCGCAGATCTTTGATCCATTTTATACCACGAAGCCAGTGGGCGAAGGGACCGGCTTGGGCTTGAGCATTGTTATGGGCATTTTGCGCGATCACAATGCTGAAGTAGAAGTCGAGTCTGAAGAAGGCGTGGGAACTGAATTTACCATCCGATTTCCATTATGATCAACGTACTCTACCTC
This sequence comes from Crocinitomicaceae bacterium, assembly GCA_002690915.1. Lineage (GTDB taxonomy): Bacteria > Bacteroidota > Bacteroidia > Flavobacteriales_D > Sanyastnellaceae > UA16. The sequence continues at coordinate 17,607 of NZGF01000064.1, read as the reverse complement.
GACGATGAGGCGCACAACTTGACAGCGTTTCGCGCAGCCTTTCGACGGGATTTCCAGGTGCATGTCACCACCGAACCGACCGATGCGGTTCGCATCCTTCGCGAGCACCCCATCGAGGTCATCATTTCCGACCAGAAGATGCCCAAATTGAGTGGGGTCGAGTTTTTCGAACTCATCGCGCCTGATTATCCCGATCCAGTGCGAATGCTCCTTACTGGCCATGCCGATATCGATGCAGTCATCGACGCGATCAACAAGGGCCAGATTTACAAGTACATCGCTAAACCATGGAATGAATCCGAATTGCGCGACTTGGTTAACGAAGCCGCACAACTTTACCACGATCGTCAAGCCATTGTTTTGCGGGGCGAGGATTTGCAGCAGCGCATGAGTAAGGCCGAACAGGAGGCGGTGAAAATTCAATCCCTCACAGCAGGTAAAGAAGCACTTTTAGCCGAAGAGACAGAGCGGGTATTCGACCTGGCCATTTCCATTCAACGCCTCTTGCAGGCGTGATCAGTTGATGTACTTGAAATCCTCTCCGGATTCAATGTTCTTCAAGGTGGCCAGAATCAGTTTGATGCAATTCTCGACGTCTTCGCGGTGTACCATCTCGACGGTGGTGTGCATGTAGCGCAGCGGCAGGCTGATTAACGCACTGGCTACGCCTTTGTTGGAATAAGCAAAGGCATCGGTATCGGTGCCGGTGAAGCGGCTTGCTGCCATGCGCTGCAGTGGGATTTTTTCGGTCTTTGCCGTCTCGATGATGCGTTGTAGCAGGTTGTTCTGGACCGCTGGACCATAGGTTACCCCCGGTCCTTTGCCCGCAGCCACGTCGCCATTGTCGATTTTATTCATCATCGGGGTGTGCGTGCAGTGGGTTACGTCGGTCACGATTGCGATATCGGGTGAAATCCGCTCGGCGATCATTTGCGCCCCGCGCAATCCGATTTCTTCTTGAACTGAATTCGTGATATAGAGACCAAAGGGCAATTTGATGCCTTCTTCATGCAGCAGGCGAGCAACTTCCGCAATCATGAATCCTCCGGCTCGGTTGTCCAATGCGCGGGCGACATACCAATCTTTGTTTAAGACCATGAACGTGTCCTCATAGGTGACCACACATCCGACGTGGATACCCATCTTTTCGACTTCTTTCTTGTCCTTGGCTCCTACATCGAGAAAGATGTTCTTCATTGTTGGCGCCTCTTCTTTGCCCGCGGTTCGGGTATGGATGGCTGGCCAACCGAAGACGCCTTTTACGACGCCTTTGGGCGTGTGGATGTCCACGCGCTTGGAAGGAGCAATCTGGTGGTCGCTGCCACCGTTCCTGCGCAGGTAGATATAACCGTCGGCTGTGATGTAGTGAACGAAGTAGCTGATTTCATCGGCGTGGGCTTCGATTACCACCTTATAGGGGGCATTGGGATTGATCACCCCAACGACCGTACCGTAGGTGTCGACGATGTGTTCATCGATGTAAGGGCGGATGTAGTCCAGCCACATCTGCTGTCCGCTGCTTTCAAATCCAGTTGGGCTCGCATTGTTGAGATACGCTTCAAGGAACTTCTCCGAAGCTTTATTGAGAATCGTCTTTTTTGGCATTGTACAAAAATACCGGCCGGCGCAGCGGAGATTACGCTGGCCGTCCAGATTGATTTCAACAAAGATTTCACCTGCAGGTAATTACAGTGTGTAACCGTTCTTTTCGATGAGGTTCATCGCAATCAGCTGCCGTGCTTCTTTCGGGTTGATGTCTTCGGTCTTGCAGAACCGCTTCATGCCCATGAGCATCATCTTTAACTCATCGCCTTCAGCAAAGCTTAACAACGCTTCTTTGCCTGCGCTGTGGATCCACTCGCTGGCCTCGTAGGTGTAGACGTCCATGATGGCGAGTTGAACCGCTAGCTTATCTGTCCCGCCTTCTCGCTGCGCCAGCTTTTGAACACGTAATACAGTGGATTCGATGGTGTACGTCCATATCGCCATATCGGCAATGTTCATGAGGATTTCTTGCTCTTTGGCCAGGCTCATCATGAGCTTTTGCACGGCTGCACCGGCGACAAGCAACACGGCCTTTTTGAGATTGGCCACGTAGCCCAACTGCCGTTCGAACGGATCGCTGGATGGGCTTGCAAAGTCCGGCAAGCCCGTTAATTCATTGACCACGGCCATTGCAGGGGTCATCAGGTCCATTTCACCCTTCATGGCCTTCTTCAGGATCATATCAACCGTGAGCATGCGGTTGATTTCGTTGGTGCCCTCAAAGATGCGGTTGATTCGCGCATCGCGGTAGGCGAGTTCGGCCCGCGTTTCGGCGCTGTATCCCATACCGCCGTGGATTTGCACCCCTTCATCGACGCAATAGTCGAGCACTTCGGAGCCCAATACCTTCATCATGGCGCACTCCGGTGCAAAGTCCGCAATGCCCTTCAGGGTAGCATCGCCGTGGTCCATACCGCCGGCTTTGAGTGCGGCGATCGCATCGTCGATGTTCTGAGTCGCCCGGTAGATGGCCGACTCGCAGGTGTAAAGCCTGATGGCGCTCTCGGCGAGTTTGTAGCGGATGGCACCGTACTTCGAGATCGGCCGTCCGAATTGCTCACGCTCATTGGCGTAACGTGTGGAGTGCGAGCATGCTTCCTTCGCAGCTCCAAGAACGGCACCGCCCAATTTGATGCGTCCGATATTTAGGATGTTGACAGCGATTTTGAACCCTTGCTCACGCTCGTAGAGCAGATTTTCGACGGGTACCTGTACGTCGTTGAAGAAGATTTGACGTGTGGAGGACCCTTTGATACCCATCTTCTTTTCTTCTGGATTTTTCGTGATGCCTTCGGCGTGTCCGTCCACGATGAACGCCGTGAGTTTTTCGTCATCGTCGATTTTGGCAAATACGATCATGACGTCGGCAAATCCCCCGTTGGTGATCCACATCTTCTGTCCGTTGATGATGTAGTGCTTGCCATCTTCAGAAAGGCGGGCCTTGGTCTTTCCGCTGTTGGCATCGGAACCGGCGCTGGGTTCTGTTAGGCAATAGCACCCTTTCAATTCGCCTGAGGCTAAACCAGGTACCCACTTTTGCTTTTGAGCTTCATTTCCGTAGTATAGGATGGGCAAGGTGCCGATTCCCGTGTGGGCGCTGAAGCTTACGCTGAACGCATGCGCTCCCCCAATGGCCTCGGTGATGAGCATGGTGGTTTTGAAGTCCAACCCCATGCCGCCGTATTCCTCCGGAACCGAACTGCCGAGCAGACCGAGTTCACCGGACTCACGCATGAGGCTGGGAACGAGGCCTATTTCTTGGTTGTCTATTTCTTCTAGCTTGGGAATGATGCGTTGTTCGACAAAGTCCAACGTCATCTGCTTCATCATCAATTGCTCCTCCGTCCATTCCTCGGGAATGAAGATGTCGGCTGCTGCTGTAGGGCGTATCAAAAATTCGCCGCCTCTGATGGCTGTTGTGTTTCCTGACATCTGAGCTCGTTTATGCGTTTAACAATTCAAAAACGCCGGCGGCCCCTTGGCCGGTGCCGACGCACATGGTGACCATGCCGTATTTGGCTTGGCGGGATTTTAATTCGTGCATCATTTGCACCGTCAACTTTGCACCGGTGCAGCCGAGCGGGTGGCCCAGTGCAATGGCTCCTCCGTTCGGGTTGACCAAGGTCGGATCCAATCCTAGTTCCTTAACGACTGCAACAGATTGTGAGGCGAATGCTTCGTTGAGTTCAACGGCGCCCAGATCCTTTGCGGTTATGTCTGCTTTGGCGAGTGCTTTCGGGACTGCGTGTATGGGGCCGACGCCCATGATACGCGGTTCCAACCCACTGACATGGTAGCTCGCCAACCGTGCGATGGGCTCTACATTGAGTTCTTTCACCATGCGCTCTGACACCACGAGCACGAATGCCGCGCCGTCTGAGGTCTGTGAACTGTTACCCGCTGTGACCGAACCGCCTTGGGCGAAAACGGGCTTCAACCGGGCTAGGCCTTCCAAGGTGGAATCACGGCGCACCCCTTCATCTGTGTCCACGACGTGGGTGCGCTCTTGGCGCTTTTCGTTTTCATCTAGGTAGATCTCTTGGACCGTAATGGGCGCAATGCCCGGCGTGAATCGCCCTTCGTCAATGGCTGCAGCTGCGCGCTGGTGACTTTCAAGTGCGAAGGCGTCCTGTTCAGCCCGGGACACATGGAAGTCCTTGGCTACAGCTTCGGCGGTGAGCCCCATGCCCCAGTACCAGTCTGGATTGGCCTTGGCGATGCGGGCATTCGGAACAATTCGCCACCCCCCAAACGGGATGGGAGACATGGTTTCGATGCCTCCAGCAAGGATGCAATCTGCAATGCCTGCGTGGATTTTGGCGGATGCGATGGCGATGGTTTCCAAACCGGAGGCGCAGTAGCGATTCACGGTCATGCCAGGCACCTTGTCGGTGTCCAGGCCAATCAGGCTCACCATTCGGCCGATGTTGAGTCCTTGCTCGGCTTCGGGTGTGGCATTTCCGACGATGACATCGTCGATGCGTTCTTTGTCCAATTGCGGGAAATCAGAGAGCAGCTTTCGAATCACTTGCTCGCCAAGGTCGTCGGGGCGAACAAATCTAAAGGCGCCTTTGCCTGATTTTCCAACGGGCGAACGGTAGCCTCCTATGATGTATGCATTCATGGCAATTAGTTTCTCAAGATTTTTCCTTTCTGGATCAAGCTCTGCATGCGCTCTAGTGTTTTCCGTTGCATGCACAGGGAGACAAATGCTTCGCGTTCGAGGTCGAGCAGGTACTGCTCCGAGACGGCCGTGCGCGCACTGAGATCGCCTCCGCACATCACGTAACCGAGCTTCTCGCTGATCAATTGGTCGTGCTCGGAGATGTAGTTGCCGCTCTTCATGCTGTGCGCGCCGACGTACACGATACCGAGTCCTTCTTGGCCTGCGACGGTGATGTCTTTGCGCTGAAGCGGATGGGTGTAGCCGGCCTCGGACAGCTCAATGGCGGCCCGCTTGGCCCGGGCGAGTTGGTCGCGGCGGTTGACGACCACTTCGTCAATTCCTTCCCGCAAATAACCCAATTCGAACGCTTCTTGAGCTGAAGTGGCAACTTTTGCTTGACCGATAGTTAGGAAGCGGTCGCGTAGGCGATTGATGCGCATATCGCCGTCGTGCATCTCGTCATTCAGGCGCAGCACGAATTCTTTGGTGCCGCCACCACCTGGGATGAGGCCAACTCCGAACTCCACGAGGCCCATGTAGGTCTCTGCATGGGCGATGACTTTGTCGGCATGGAGGCATATTTCACATCCACCGCCAAGGGTAAGTTGGTGGGGGGCAACAATGACCGGGATGCCAGAGTAGCGCAATCGCATGACGGTATTTTGGAACATCCGAATGGCGTGATTCAGCTCGTCGTATTCCTGTTCCACGGCCATCATGAAGATCATTCCAACATTGGCTCCGGCGCTGAACTGTGCCCCTTCATTCGAGATGACCACGCCACGCCATGAATCCTCAGACTCGGCGAGGTCGATGGCCTTGTTGATGCCTTCGAGGACTTCTGCCCCGATGGAATTCATCTTGGTGTGGAACGCGACATTGAGAATGCCCTCACCTAAATCTTGAATGGTTGTTCCTGAATTGGACCACACCGTTGCTGACTCGGGTAGCCAAGCTAGCGACAAACGTCCATCTTGGCCTCCTACGTCCTCATAACTCGAGGTGCTGGGATTCCAGCATTGCCGGATGCCATCGACATTTCGGTAGAAAGTGCCATCGCCTTGAGTTTGGAAGATTGTGATCCACTCCGGGACGCTCAGACCTCGGTCCTGAATGGCATTTAGGCCCTTTTCAAATCCAATGGCGTCCCAACTTTCAAACGCTCCCAACTCCCATCCGAATCCGGCACGTAAGGCATCGTCAATGCGGTATGGTTCATCTGCAATTTCCGGAATGCGGTTGGTGACATACGCGAACACATCTGCGAAAATTCGGCGGTAAAAAGTTCCGGCCTCGTCTTGTCCATTAAAAAGGAGTTTGGTTCGTTGCTCCAAATTGTCCACGGCCTTAGCCATTTCCAACGTGGCGAACTTGGCCTTGACTTTGGGCCGATATTCCAAGGTCTCTAAATCCAGTGCGAGAATTTCGCTCTTGCCTTGCTCGTTTTTGACCTTCTTGTAAAACCCAGCACCGCTTTTCGACCCGAGCAAGTTGTTGTCGATGAGGTGCTGCACGAAGTGTGGTGTTTGGAATACTTCAGCGCGTTCATCGTCCGGGCAATTGCTTGCAACACCATTGGCTACGTGCACAAGCGTATCCAATCCAACTACGTCGCAAGTGCGGAACGTCGCGCTTTTGGGGCGACCCATCGCTGGACCGGTGAGCTTATCCACGGCTTCGACGGACAATCCCATTTCGCTTACAGTGTGGAATAAGGCTTGGATGGCGAATACTCCAACGCGATTGGCAATGAAAGCCGGTGTGTCTTTGCAGACTACGACTCGTTTGCCCAAAATGCGTTCGCCGAATGCTTCCAGGAACGTAAGCACTTCGGGTTTGGTCTTCGGACCCGGGATGATTTCGAGGAGTGGCAGGTACCGAGGTGGGTTGAAAAAGTGTGTGCCGCAGAAGTGGGCTTGGAAATCTTCGGATCGTCCTTCGCTCAGTTGAGTCAATGGGATACCTGATGTATTACTCGTGATGAAAGTTCCGGGCATTCGGAATTTCTCAACCCGTTCGAAGAGTTGTTGTTTGATGTCTAATCGTTCAACGATGACCTCGATGACCCAATCGCAGTTGGCGATCTGTGCAAGGTCATCGTCAAAATTCCCCGTAGTGATGCGCTGTGCAAACCGCTTGGCATACAAGGGCGACGGATTGGATTTGATGGCGGCCTTGAGGTGGCCGTTGGCAATGGCGTTTCTCGGTCCTTCGGCTGAAGGCAGGTCAAGAAGGAGTACTTCTGACCCGGTCTGGGCGAGGTGGCACGCGATACGTGAACCCATCACGCCGGAGCCCAATACGGCAGCGCGTTTGATTTTATGAAAGGGAATAACGGGTGTGCTCATGGGGTTGAGGGATGGTCATTTATAATGCCCTGTCCGAAGGGACGAGCGTCTGAGGGTTGTCAAGGATTTCGTTCAATCGACGCATTTCGATAAGCAACCGATCGACTGATTCGGCTCCGAGCATTTGGCGGAGCCGTTGGTTGACGCTCACCACTAGGTCACGTGCTTGCCTGCGTGCGTCAATGCCTGCTTCGGTCAGAAACACGCGCATCATTCGCCGATCATTTGCATCCGGCCGTCGCTGAATCCACCCCATCTCTTCCAACCCCCGAAGTGACCGGGAGAGGCTTGTGGATTCCATGCCCATTTTGGGGCCAAGCTTTGTTGATGGAGTTCCCGATCGCTCAGTGTGAAGCAAAATGAAAACGTAAGAAAAAGGGATGCCACGACGTTCTGCTTCGCTTGCGTAAAGCTTGGAAAGCTTGGTCCATCCCCAACGCAAGTGGAAATCGATGGTCTGTTGTGGCTTCATGCCTCCAAGATACGAAAAAATGCTATGCATGCATAGTGTTTTTGCGAATGTTACCTTGGGGTGATGCCATGATAACTCAGGGCGCAGTCATCCTGCCGTCTTTCAAGTGCAATCGTGCGTCCCCACGCCTTGCCATGGCGTCATTGTGTGTGACCACGACAAAGGTTTGTCCTTCGCGATCACGCAGTTCATCAAAAAGCTCAAACAAAGAGTTCGCGTTTCCAGAGTCTAGGTTGCCTGTGGGTTCATCGGCCAGCACCACGTCCGGTTCATTCATCAGGGCACGGGCAGCGGCCACGCGTTGCTGTTCCCCGCCACTCAATTGGTTAGGGAGGTGAAGGAGTCGGCTTCCAAGTCCGAGGTCCTTAAGCAAACGCGCTGCCCGTTCTTTATGCCGGCCCGAATCGTTGCCCTGGATCCAGGCGGGCATGAGCACATTTTCGACAGCGGTGAACTCAGGCAACAACCGGTGAAATTGAAAGATGAACCCGATGCGCTGGTTCCGGAAGGCAGAAAGGGCGTTACCCTTTAATCCGTCCACGCGGGTGCTGCCAATGGTGAGGGAGCCGGAGTCTGGTGCATTGAGGGTGCCAAGAATCTGAAGCAATGTGGTTTTTCCGGCACCGCTCGCTCCGGATATTGACGTGATTTTGTGCTTTTCAATCTCCAAATCGACACCTCTCAGAACGGTAACCTGTCCATATGACTTTGTGATTCCGCGGGCCTCGATCATGATTTCATTCATGGTTGCAAACTACAACGGAAACGGGCGCTGTGTTTGCTACCTTTGCCCCGCATTTTAAACGATTCATCGCATGAACATTCACGAGTATCAAGGTAAGTCCATTTTGAAAAGTTTCGGCGTAGCCATCCAAAACGGCTATGTTGCGGAGACGCCGGAAGCTGCCCATGAGGTTGCAGTCAAATTGGCTGAAGAGACCGGTACCGGTTGGTTTGTTGTGAAGGCTCAGATTCATGCTGGTGGCCGTGGAAAGGGAACCGTGACGGAAACCGGATCCCACGGTGTCGTTTTAGCAAAGGGACTTGAGGAGGTGAAAGGAAAAGCAGCGGGCATCCTCGGTGGACACCTGGTAACGGCTCAAACCAATGCTACTGGAAAGCAAGTCAACAAGGTGCTGATTGCAGAGGACGTATATGGTCCCGGTGATAGCGAGCCGAAAGAGATTTACATGAGCGTACTCCTCGACCGAGCAAACGGCCGAAACATCGTCATGTATTCCCCGCAAGGAGGGATGGACATCGAAGCGGTTGCGGAGGAGACCCCGGAATTGATTTTCAAGGAGTCCATTGATCCCACGCTTGGATTGCAAGGGTTCCAAGCTCGGCGCATTGCCTTTAACCTTGGGTTGAGCGGAAAGGCTTTTAAGGAGATGACCAAATTCGTCAATTCCTTGTACGATGCCTACGTTGGTAGCGACGCTACAATGTTTGAAATCAACCCCGTGCTGAAGACTGCGGATGACAGGGTCATTGCTGTGGATTCAAAAGTGTCTTTGGACGGCAATGCGCTTTACCGCCATTCGGATTATGCGGCGATGCGGGACACGACTGAAGAGGACTCAACCGAGGTTGAAGCTGATGAAGCTGGTCTGAATTATGTGAAACTGGATGGCAACGTGGGTTGCATGGTCAACGGCGCCGGCCTGGCTATGGCGACCATGGACATCATCAAACTGAGCGGTGGTGACCCTGCCAATTTCCTCGATGTTGGCGGTACAGCGGATGCTGCGCGGGTGGAAAAAGCCTTCCGCATCATTCTCAAGGACCCGGCCGTCAAGGCGATTCTGGTGAATATTTTCGGTGGCATTGTCCGGTGCGACCGCGTGGCGCAAGGCGTTGTGGACGCGTACCGCAACATGGGCAACATAGATGTGCCAATCATTGTGCGGTTGCAGGGTACGAACGCAGAGGAAGCCAAGCGTTTGATTGATGAGTCGGGCTTGGAAGTCAAATCCGCTATTTTATTGAAGGAAGCGGCAGAGGCCGTGGCTGAGGTCTTGGCCTGATTACGTTCCTATCAATCCTCAATCTTTTCGATGGTCAGGATCCCATCCCGAATGGGCAATAACGTCGTGCGAATGTCGCTGCGCTTAGCCCATTCGGCGCATATATATTCTAGGTGTTTACTGGTGGCGTCTCCGTCCGTGCGAGAAGGCAGGACCTTGCCCCACCACAAAACATTGTCCACCAGAATCCATCCGCCACGCCTCACCAGTGGCAGGCACTGTTCGACATATTCGCCGGTTCGGGGTTTGTCCGCGTCGATCCAGACGAGGTCATAGGGGCCTTTCAGACTGGGCATGGCGGCCGAGGCCTCGGAATTGTGCCGCTGGATGCACCTTCGAATCCCCGCTTTCTCCCAAAATTCATCTTGGATGGTGTTCAATTCGTCGTTGGGCTCCACGGTATCAATGCTGCCTTTTGAATCCAAGCCTGCTGCTAAGCAAATGGTCGAATAGCCGGTATAGGTGCCGAGTTCGAGTATCCGTCTCGGTTGCACCATGCGGCTCCAGTTTTGTAGGAACTTGCCTTGGATAGGGTCGCTCAGCATTTGCGGGGTAAGCACTGTTTGCCACGTTTTCCGTCGCAATTCGGCCAAAATGGCATCCTCAGCACTGCTGTGAGCCATTGCATAGGCGAGCAATTCATGGTCCAGTTGATGGGGGTCTGACAAAATGAGGGGGTTTATCGCAAAGGTCAGCCTTGCCTATGGGATTGCTGCATTAGAAGCAGAACAAACCGAATTCCGACAAGAAAATGAGCAGGTCGGATGCCCCTACAACCCCGTCATTGTTGAAGTCGGCTCCCTCGAGGCAGTTGTCGTTGCAGTTGAAAGCACCGAGAAAGATGAGGAGGTCTGCAGTGCCTATAATCTGATCTGTGTTCATATCAGCTAAGCACGTGGTCAACTCGTCCGGACTGAGTAGCCCGTTGCAGTCGTTGTCGAATCCTTGGTTGGTTCCATCGGCTCCAGGGAAAACCAGGGGATTGGAGTCGTTGCAATCGCAAAGATTGGTCCACGTATCGCTATCGAAGTCGACGACGCCTGCGCATTCGTTGAAGCCCGCCTCACAATTCGCCAACGCACATTCAGCACATGCCTCTTCGGTTCCGAATGCACAAGCAAAGTAGCAATTTTGCACCACGCATACCACTTGCTCGCCAAAGCAGCCGATGCAGGGCAGGCTCAACTCCAATTGCTCAACCATGCAGGTCTCCAAGCATTCCTCTCCTTCCGACAGGCATTGCAACCCACAATCCGATGAAACGGATTGGACATACTCAGTATTTTGGCAGATGTACTCCAAATCGAATGAAGTGCAATTACCTTGAGCGAATACTCCTGAGAGCATGGCGATTCCAGCCGCAAAAGAGAGCGTAAATTTCCAGACCATACTATAAGATACGAATTGGGCGATTGAAAAACAAAATACAATCGCCATTCACGCTGCGATAAGTACCTTCGCTTCGTCATGGCACGTCAAAAGAAAAACAAGCGATTCCGCTCTGGCGACGGCGGCATGGTCTTCAGCACTGCTTCTAATTGGACGCCTGAACCGGACGACCAGGAATCGGCTGGGTCGGTTGACCTGGAGGCGACAACGCTGTACGTCAGTTTGGACCGAAAGCAACGAGCTGGAAAGCCGGTGACAATGGTTGAAGGGTTGGAACACGATGGGATGGCGTTAATGGCGATCGGAAAGGAATTGAAGACCCTTTGTGGCGCCGGAGGAGCGGTCAAGGAAGGGGCCATTCTCGTGCAAGGCGATCACCGCGACAAAGTTGTCGAATTTTTGGAGGCCAAGGGTTTACGTATAAAACGCAAAGGAGGATGAGCGACACCAAATTAAAACGAGAAGATGAACAGGCAGATTCGTACAACGGACTGCCCTTGTATTTTGCGAAAACCCTCGCAAGCCTCGAGGACTTCCTCGAAAAGGAATTGGTAGAACTGGGGTGTGTTGGGGTCAAACAAGCGAAACGGGGGGTGGAATTCCATGCCGATATGGCGACGCTGTTTCGGGTGTGCCTCAGTAGCCGTTTTGCCTTGACCGTCCTGCGGCCGGTGTTGTCGTTTGATGCCCAAAATCCAGATGCCTTGTACGACGAAGCCAAACGCTGGGACTGGGGCGCCATTATGACCCCGCATTCGTCGTTCTCCATCGATGTGACGGTTCATTCGTCAGTATTCACGCACTCTCAGTTTGCCATGTTGCGTCTGAAGGACGCAGTGGTTGATCATTTCCGGGAGTTCTCAGGGTTGCGTCCGGGCATCAATAAAGAGGATCCGGACATCCGAATCCACCTGCACATTGCACATACCACGGTCACGATTTCATTGGACGCTGCGGGAAGGCCCTTGAGCCGCCGCGGATATCGCCCGGCGGGTGCCAAAGCACCGTTGAACGAAGTATTGGCGGCAGGCCTGCTGTCCCATGCCGGTTGGAAACCGGGCATTCCGCTCTACGATGCCATGTGCGGCTCGGGTACATTCACATTGGAGGCCGCCTTGTGGGCGGATGGGTTCCCCATCCAATGGCACCGCCGTAAGTTCGCTTTCATGGATTGGCGGGGGTTTGATGAAGACGAGTGGTGGAGCGTACGCGATGCTTTGAAAGAAGCCCGTGAACCGGTAGAGACTCCAATTTTCACGACCGATCGCGACTTCGCAGCCATCTCCCAAACCCGACAGGCGTTGGCCAACATGGAGCTGACGGGCCGGGCGGAACTGGGACGCATGGATTTTTTCAAATTGAAGCCGCGCTCTGAATCGGGACTGTTGGTCTTGAATCCGCCTTATGGCGAGCGTTTGCCTTTGGAGGATGCACCGGCATTTTATGCGCAAATCGGTGATTCCTTGAAGGCCAACTGGTCCGACCACTCAGCATGGATTATCTCCGCGGACGTCGAAGGATTGAAGCGGGTGGGCTTGAAAACCAAGCGCCGCATCAAATGCTTCAACGGACCCATGGAGTGCCGCTGGATGGGTTGGGACCTCTACCAAGGTAGTGGCGATGCACCGGACCCTTCTGTGACGGATGCACCGGACGAAACGAAAGCATAAAAAAACGGCCCCTATTCAGGAGCCGTTCTCAATGCGGAGGCGTGACCGTTATCGGATCACCAACTTCGAGGCCCATCGGCCCGAGGCTGAAGTGAATTGGACCGTGTACGTGCCGGGGGAGAGGACGCTGATGTCCAACTTGGGATTGCTCTGTAGAACGGTTGCTTTGAGTGCCTCGCGTCCAAGAGCATCTGTGAAGGTCACCGTGCCAGCGCCGGTCGAACCCAGTTGAACTGTTCCGATGGCCGGGTTGGGAAACATTCGGAGTTCCTGCGCAGGGAGCCACTCGCTGATGCCGTTGATGAAGCCAGCAACAATGTCTGCAGCGTAGCGGGGCTCAATTTTGTACTCCTCAAAGGTGTAGTGGATGCATCCTGTTATAGAGTAATACTCGTCCTGGATCCATCCGTCTTCTGGCAAGTACATGTAGTCGTTGGTTTTGACCTCACCGCTTCCGTCGTCGAAGATGGCTTCACCGTAGTCGGCATCAGGGTTGGTGCAAATGGCGTTGACGATTTGCACGAAGCATCCTTCGTAAGCTTCGCTGGAAGCCAATTCACCAGTGGTGACAATCGATGGGGCCGGCAGGTCGTTGCCCGAACTTACGGTTTCGAAGTAGCTAATGTTCACCAATTCTGTGACGTCGTAGAACTCGGCGACCTCGGCTTCAATGATCACCTCGTCTCCGATTTCTGGTGCTTGGGTGTTGTCATAAACAAAAATACCGTTCCATGGCCCCTCACCGTCTTGGATGAAGTAGCCGATGACGCCTGACGTAGCTGAAGTGACGTTGTTGGCTGTCACAATCCCCGTGGTGGTTACGGACAAGCCGACCAACGGAGAACTAAATAACTCGCCTTGAATTTCAGCAATGGTGTTCGTTACGGCTTGTGCCGATGCGTTTGTTTGAAGTCCGATGGCCAATCCGAGTGTAAGGCCCAGCGCGTAAATGTGTTTCATGTGGAGGATTTTGTGAATGTACCTTTGTCAGGCAAAGAGAAATGAAAAATCACGAAAGACAAAATGGAGTCGACCGTATGTTCATTACCGGGGCGACGTCAGGGTTTGGAGAGGCGGTCGCGCGAATGGCCGCCGAAGCTGGTTATCAATTGGCGTTGACCGGGCGTCGGGAGGATCGGTTGAAGGCACTTCAAGCTGAGTTGGGAGGTGCTGTGCGGCACGTCCTGTGTTACGATGTTCGCGATAGGAAGGGAACTGCTCAGGCGATTCGCGATTGCAGCGTGGATTTCATCCCCACGGTGTTGGTGAATAACGCAGGGTTGGCGGTTGGACGTGAGCCCATCGACCAGGGCGTTTACGACGACTGGGATCGCATGATCGACACCAATCTCAAAGGCCTACTGAATGTAACACGGGAATGGACGCCTCATATGGCGACGGGGTCCCGCATCATCAACATCGGTAGCGTGGCCGGACGCCAGGCTTATCCGGGTGGTGCGGTTTACAATGCATCCAAATTTGCGGTGCACGGGTTGACTCAAGCGATGCGAATGGATTTGTTGCCTCGTGGGATCCAGGTGGCACAGGTGGCCCCGGGAGCGGCCGAGACGGAATTCAGCGTGGTGCGGTTCAAGGGCGATACGGCCGCCGCGAATGCCGTGTATGGTGGATACATGCCGCTTTCCGCCGAGGACGTCGCAGACGCGGTCATGTACATCGCGACGCGCCCCGAACACGTGAGCATTCAAGATGTTTTGATCATGCCCGCTGCGCAGGCAAGCGCGTACCATTTCCACAAATCATGAAGAGGAAGACACAGAAGGTTTGCTTGGGCCTTTTAGGAATGGCCGGAATGCTATGTTGGGTTGGCTGTTCGTTTCAGTCGGAACCCGTGGACCTGATTGTCCACAATGGTGTAGTATTGACCCTTGATGGAGCCAATACCGTGGCGCAGGCAGTTGCCGTGGACAGCGGTCGCGTTGTGGCGGTCGGTCCCGAGCGCGCTATCCTGAACAAGTACACTGCCGAGCGCGCTGTTGATCTTCGCGGCGGGGTACTGACACCGGGCTTAATGGATGGCCATGCTCACCTGATCGGTTACGCCGACGGACTGCTCGAAGCCAATTTGTTCGGCACCACCAGCTGGGAAGCTGCTGTTGAACGTGTCGTCCAGCAACAAGTGCAATGGCCGAGTGAATGGGCGGTTGGTCGGGGCTGGGATCAAAACGATTGGGACAGCCAGGCATTTCCGGACCGCACCTTGCTCGACGCCGCCTTTCCTGACCAGCCCGTTGCGCTGGAACGCATTGACGGTCATGCCTTGGTGGTGAATAGCGAAGCGTTGCGTCGAGCGGGCTTGCTCAGAGGAACTGTGCCGGTCGTTGAAGGGGGAGAAGTGATGTTGGATAACAGTGGCGTTCCCACGGGTGTGCTCATTGACAACGCTTGCGGATTGGTCAGCGCCATCATTCCTCCACATCCGGAGCCGCGGAGGCTCAAAGCGCTGATGGAGGCGCAGTCGAATTTGCTTGCTCACGGCATTATCGGTGTGACCGACGCCGGATTGTCACCGACTGAAATTGAACGAATCGATGCGTTGCAGAAATCCGGACAACTCAAGTTGCGCGTGAACGCCCTCGTTTCAGCCAGTGACGAGAACATTGCTTGGCTTGTGGGATCTGGCCAGCGAATCGAAGATATGCTGGTCGTTAACGGTGTCAAATTTTATATGGACGGCGCACTGGGCTCGCGCGGTGCATTGCTTCGTCAGCCATACAGCGACCGCAAAGGCTGGTTCGGTTTGGCGACGCAGCGTGAAACGGAGTTCAAGCGCCAGATTGAGACGCTTCATGGGCACGGTTTACAGGTCGCGACGCATTGCATTGGCGATTCGGCGACGGCCTTGGTTTTGGATGCCTATGCTGATGTGCTCGAAGGGCCCAATGACCTTCGGTGGCGCATTGAGCATGCTCAGGTAGTGTCGGAGGACGACGTGGCGCGTTTCGGAGGGTACAGTGTCATCCCATCGGTTCAGCCCACCCACGCCACAAGTGATATGTATTGGGCGGGCGAGCGTTTAGGAAGGAGCCGCATCCGGCGTGCCTATGCGTACCAAGAGCTTTTGCAGGCGTTGGGTATGACTGCGCTCGGCACGGATTTCCCGGTGGAAGATATCGACCCTCGGAAGACCTTTGCTGCAGCTGTGGCGCGAATGGATGCTACCGGATACCCCGTGGGAGGCTTTCAGCCGGAAAACGCGTTGACCCCTGAACAAGCGTTGCGGGGGATGACCCAATGGGTGGCATTGGCCCAATTTCAGGAGAATGTCTTGGGGACAATCGAAATCGGCAAGTGGGCTGACTTCACGTGGATGGACCGCAATTGGCTAGAGGTGGATGCGCAATCTGTGCACAACACACGCATACACGGAACGTGCATTGCTGGCGAGTGGTGTTACCTTGAATCGGAGCATTGATGAAGAACAACGTCCTTCGATCACCCTTGACTTGGCTGCTGGTAGTTTTTGTTATTGGGGTGACCATCGGCATCGTGGAGTTAACTCCCGAACGGAGTCTGCCTGTCATCCAGCCGCATGAATTAAACCCTGCATTGGTGGATCCAGCTTTATGGTCCAATGAGGACCATCGCATCCTAGATTTTGAATTGGTGAATCACTTGGGCGATACGGTCACATTGCGAGACGTCCAAGGTGAAGTCCTTATTAGCGACTTTTTCTTCAGCCGATGTGCGACCATTTGCCCGATAATGACATCCAATTTGCGCGCCTTGCCACAGGCATTGGAAGGGAAAACCGGTTGGCACATTTTGAGTCACAGCGTTACGCCTGCTGCCGACACTCCCGAGGTGCTCGCTTCATATGCTGGCCAAATGGGGGCGTCGCATCCCAACTGGTGGTTTCTCACAGGCGCCAAAAAGGAGATTTATCGGTTGGCACGAACCAGTTATTTCGCTTGCTACGACGAGGCGCAAGGAGGCGATGGTGGGCTCCAAGACTTCGTACATACGGAGAACGTTGTGCTCGTGGATGCCAAGGGACGCCTGCGTGGCTTCTACGACGGAACCAGTGAAGAGGCTATAAATCAGCTGGTTGCGGATGTCGAATTTCTCCTTGAAAAAAAAGATTGAATTTTTTCGTTGAAAAGTTAGTAGCGTTCGAGAAAGTCATCATACATTTGCGGCCGCTTTCGAAGGAAGGCATGTTCATTGAAATGCGAATGACAACAGGAAAATGAGAGGCGAAAGCCAAACGTTTTCACCAGTTCGAAAAAAAAACACACAAAAGATTGTGAGTTGAATAATTCGAACTATCTTTGCGCCCCCTTTCGAGGGAAGTTCTTTACAGAATGTGGCGCGATGAAAAGTTGGTAGACACCTTTCGAAAACTTGAAAGAATCTGCAAACAGACTTACCTTTGTCGCTCGCTTTTTACAGAGTATTTTAAAGAAGCCGATTCGTTGGTGGATTTTAATAAACGTTCTTTGACTTGATGCAGCAGCCCGGATTCTTCTTCGGAAGATTCCATCAAAATCCACTCTCCCCCCGGAGAGTGGTGTCTTATCCTCGCAAGAAGATAAGATGTTAGATTCCCTGAGATTCTCAACAGATTAAACTTTTTACAATGGAGAGTTTGATCCTGGCTCAGGATGAACGCTAGCGGCAGGCCTAACACATGCAAGTCGAGGGGTAACAGGGAAAAGCTTGCTTTTCCGCTGACGACCGGCGCACGGGTGCGTAACGCGTATGCAACCTACCTCTTACTGGGGTATAGCCCAGAGAAATTTGGATTAATCCCCCATAGTACCATTTAGTCGCATGGCTGAATGGTTAAAGGTTACGGTAAGAGATGGGCATGCGTCCCATTAGTTAGTTGGTGAGGTAATGGCTCACCAAGACATCGATGGGTAGGGGTTCTGAGAGGATGATCCCCCACACTGGTACTGAGACACGGACCAGACTCCTACGGGAGGCAGCAGTGAGGAATATTGCGCAATGGACGAAAGTCTGACGC
>NZGF01000063.1 GCA_002690915.1 Crocinitomicaceae bacterium | reverse complement strand
GCCATTGATGGCGAGTCCGATGGATGTTTGGTCCGGAGTCGGAACGGCTTCCCCTTCTTCATTTTCTGAAAGGATGAACAGTTGGGAGGGGATGGGGTAGCGTGGATCATTATAATATGGATCGACGGGTAACCACAATTCGGCTTTGTGTACGGCCCGGTTATCAGCGCGTTCACTTTCCCAGGAGCTCAAGCCGGGAAATTGAACACGGGTTTTGAGGCCAGCTCCGGAAAAAACCCCCGCCTGCAACGAACCGTCTAATGTTGTGATATAGGCTTCATCGAGCGCTTGGAAGGGTGGGTACCATTGGTGGGTAAAGAGGTTGATGCGCGGGCTGAGGGCGTTGATGCTGAAGTCATAAGTCCCCGAGCTGTCAGTGTCACTGTGGTAGTGCAACCGCATGCGACTGAGCCCTGTAAGTACATCGATCCCCACAGCGCCTTGCCCAGGGCCGTTCGGATCAGGCGCAATGAGCAATCCTGGGAAATATTCTTGCCAGGCCTGGTTGGAATCGTATATTGAGGAGTTTGCCTCGAGCAGGGATTGTCCGAAAGCATTGTCAAGGTAGACACGCACTTCTGGGGCAACGGTATCGCCTGCGATAAAGAGGTTTTCCCTTGGATTCAGCAAGACAGGTTGAAAGGCGGGGTCGGCAAGGTTGACTTGGGTTGTTGAAATGATTTGGTTGGAATAGTAGTCAGAGCCTAGAGAGATGGTATCAACTAACTGTTCGACTCGAATGTATTGCGGACCGAGTTGTCCGTAGCGATCTCCGGTGTAGTTCAGAGACAGGTAGATACTATCAACGACAGGATTAGAGCCAAAATCAATGTCGGGCGCACTCAACCTCAGTTGTGCGATAAATGATGCGTGATGCAATCCAAAGAAAGGGTGCTCCATGTTTCCCAATACGGCGGTGCTCAGATGGCTTGTTTCCAAGCTGTCTTCCCGAACCGTTTCCAACCTCAACCCAAGCGTGTCGGTTTGGTGTAGGCCCAGCAGGTCCTCTTGAGCAAAATCCAATCCGATATCGGTAGTCGGTTTTTTGCAACCGGTCAGGATGGCAAACCCTAAGATACTCGCCACGACTGCCCCGTAGTGACTTGCGGTGATCTTTATCATGCCGCGAAGTTCAACAATTACGAGACAGCCTCAGCCTTTCCCTCCAAAATCGTATCGTAAAAATTGTTGATGTCGGTAACGTACCCCTCTTCACCGTGGTATCCGAGAACGGGAACACCGATGTCCTCAATCGCTTGCTTCGTCTCAGGCGCAAGGTTTTCAGAACCGACGATTAGGCCATCTGAGTGTTGAATGGAGAGGGCATTTAAGGCATTAAATGTAGGGGTCTTGATGCATGCGATTGAATCGGCTGCTATGCCGTCTTGTTGCATTTTTTCCGCCATGCGGTTGTTTAGGGACCCCTCGAAACCTTCGTCGTAAATGCTGGTGATGATCTTGCTGTCTGCGAAGTAAGGATCGCTGGCGAACAGCTGCTTCAAATACACAGGAACTGCGGAGGTCATCCAACCGTTGCAGTGAACAATATCGGGAGCCCAACCGAGCTTTTTCACGGTCTCAAGGACACCGCGCGTGAAGAAGATGGTTCGTTCGTCGTTGTCTTCAAACAAGTTGTCGTCTGCATCACAGAGCACGGCTTTTCTTTTGAAGTATTCATCGTTGTCGATGAAGTAGACCTGCATACGAGCTGTTGGAATCGATGCAACCTTGATGACGAGCGGATGATCCGTATCGTCGATGAGTAGGTTCATGCCGGAGAGCCGGATTACTTCGTGCAATTGATGCCTTCGCTCGTTAATTTTACCAAAACGCGGGGTGAAAACTCGAATCTCCCTGCCCTTCTCATGTACCGCTTGCGGAAGGTTCCGACTCACTGAGCTCATCTGGGTGGCGGGCAAGAAAGGTACAATGTGTTGGGATATGTAGAGTATTCTTGCTTTCTCCATAGCGGCCAGAATTTGGTTTAGGACGAACGAGTATCAAATGTACGTAATTTTCGGCATAAATCCAAGTAAAACCGAGTGAAACAAGGGGTTCAAGCGATGAACAGGTACAAGACAATTGAGTCGATGAAGAGCTACATCGATGGAGCGCGAGCTGAGGGAAAAAAAGTGGGGTTTGTACCTACAATGGGGGCGCTGCATCCAGGACATGCCTCGCTCATTGCTTTAGCGTCTGAATCGTGCGACGAGGTGGTGGTTAGTGTGTTTGTCAACCCGACTCAATTCAATAGCAAAGAAGATTTTGAGACCTATCCGCTGACACTGCAAGGTGACTTGAACTTGGCTAGGCTGGCCGGTGCAACAGTGGTTTTTACCCCCACTGTAGAAGCGTTATACGGGACCAGCCTTGCTGTAAAACCCGTTGATTACGGTCGATTGACGTCGGTATATGAGGGGCAAAAGCGCAAAGGGCATTTCGATGGTGTGGTTGCTGTGGTGCGCAAGCTGTTTTCAGCTGTCAATGCGCATCGGGCATTTTTCGGAGAAAAAGACCTGCAACAGTTGGCGGTTATTCGTCGACTGGCTCAGGAGG
Source organism: Crocinitomicaceae bacterium (assembly GCA_002690915.1). Taxonomy (GTDB): domain Bacteria; phylum Bacteroidota; class Bacteroidia; order Flavobacteriales_D; family Sanyastnellaceae; genus UA16. The sequence continues at coordinate 27,098 of NZGF01000063.1, read as the reverse complement.
AGTTCGCTGATCTTGAAGTCATCGGTTGTCCGCTTGTCCGTGAGAGCGACGGCCTTGCCATGAGCAGCCGAAACGTTCGGTTATCAGGGCTACTTCGGCAAGATGCACTGGCGTTATACGACTGGCTGAACCAGATCAAGAATGCAGCTCGAGGAACGACCGATGTGTCTGCATTGCTAGCGGCCATTGAAGCGGAGGCCAAGTCTATGGCGCACGTTGAACTGGAGTACGTAGATGTAATAAACGCAAAAACCTTTGACCCCTTGCGCAAAACCTTCAATACGGAGGATGCATTTGCCATCGTAGCGGCCCAAGTTGGTGGGGTTCGGTTGATTGACAATTGCCGCTTGGCCTGTTCGTAAACCCATACCCCGCAGTGTGTGGGATTGGCATTTTCTTCAGACATTCGAAAAAATTTTTGGCCATGTTCAATGCAATGAATCCCGGTTCGATCCTGCTCATAGCCCTTGTTGTGCTCTTGTTGTTTGGCGGAAAGAAAATCCCTGAGCTGATGAAGGGACTTGGGCGAGGCGTCAAGGAGTTCAAAGACGCGACCAATAAAGACGAGAAGGAACAAGACGACTCCGAAGGCTGATGGTGCGACTTAACGCGCACCTGCTTGCATGCCCGCTCAGTTTGTTCGTGGTTATAGGGTGGGGCCAAGAGCCGCCAAAAGCTGAACAAAAGGAAATCGTGGACACGTCGGTTGTCGATACCGTTGTGATCGCTGACGACAGGGCACAGGATGTGGAGCTCCTCACAGCAGAATTGGCTTGGTTGGATTACTTGGAAGAGAATTGGTGCTTTTCTTCCGACACGAGCCTGTTGAACATTCACAAATTCGAAGATGGCGATACCCCTGCGCTGGATACGGCAGCTATGAAGGTGCGCATGGGTTGGTTGGACAGTCGGTCGCCGTTGGACCTCTCTTGGAATCCAGTCGTCCATTCTCGGATTGCGTTTTACGCCAGCAAGCGCAAAAAGCATTTGGGCACAATGCTTGGCCGAGCACCCGGCTATTTTCCGCTTTTTGAAGAAACCCTCGATCGCCACGGTCTTCCTCTGGAATTGAAGTACCTCGCGGTCGTGGAGTCGGGGCTGAATCCTTTGGCACGTTCTCATGCCGGTGCCCGCGGCTTGTGGCAGTTCATGTACGCAACAGCGAGGTACCAAGGGTTACGCATCGACTCCTACATAGATGAGCGGCGGGACCCAGTGCGCAGCACTGAGGCAGCTTGCAAGTATCTGAATCGATTGTATGCGATGTACGACGATTGGTACCTGGCTTTGGCGGCGTATAATGCCGGCCCAGGCAATGTGAACAGGGCGATTCGTCGCAGTGGAGGTAAACGAAGCTTCTGGGAAATTCGGTTTTTCTTGCCCCGTGAGACTCGGAATTATGTCCCGGCATTTATGGCTGTGGCGTACTTGATGGAGTTTTCGTCAGAGCACAATATTTTCCCGCGGGATGTGGCGCCTGCCTTTGCGTTTTTGGACACGGTGATGGTGAGCGAAGTGATGCGTTTTGATCAGATCTCCCCGCTTTTGGATGTGGATGCATCGACGCTAAAGCGTTTGAACCCCATGTACCGGATGGACATCATTCCCGCAACAGATGAAAATTGGCCGCTGGTTTTGCCTCAAATAGAAATCCCCGCTTTCATAGCATTCCACGACAGCATGCGGTTGATTGAGCCTGAACGCACGCCGGAAATCGTATTTGTTCCAGAGCCGGTGACGTACCGCGTGAAGAGTGGTGATGTACTGGGAAATATTGCTGACCGTTATGGAGTGAGCGTCCGGCAACTCAGAGAATGGAATGATCTTTCGGGATCCATCATTCGAATAGGACAAAAGCTGATTATCCATGCCGACCCAAGCAAACTTTAAATGCGCGGTTTTAGCCCTTGCGGTGCTTTTTGCGTCTTGCGGAAGCCAGGAAGGAGCGCGCTCTGCGCTCACCGGAAAGGTCGGAGCCGCTGGTGAAATCGTTGTCGTTTGCGATGCAATCGTGTGGAGCGGGGCAGCAGGCGACACCCTGCGGGCCATTTTTGACCAACCTTTTCCCGTATTGCCGCAATACGAACCTTGGTTTGACCTTGTCCATTTGGAGCCCGAGTCATTTGACCGGTTCTGGAAACCGCACCGCAACATCATTGTTCTCGAGTTGGCAGACCGAGTGGACACCCAGACCCCAGACGTTAAAATCTTCAAGGAAAAGTACGCCCGCGAGCAGCTATATGTTGTCGGAAAAGCGCGGGATGCGACAGGCCTAGCATCGGCACTGAATGCGCGGTCACCAGAGCTTTTGAGTGCATTTCATCGGATTGAGGTGGATCGCTATGCCAGGCTGATAGCATTGAGCGAAAACGAGGTGATTCACGATGAACTGGGCCAACTGGCTGGTTTAAATTTGACCCTCCCGCGTGACGCTCGATGGGCCAAAAAATCTTCCGATTTTCTGTGGATCGATCGGCAATTGACTCGCATGAAGGGCGGGGATAACCACGACGTGCAACAAGGTTTTTTTGTTTACCGAGAGCCGTATACCAGTGACAGCCAATTTTCGATGCAAGCCCGGTTGCGCAAAAGAAATGAGGTGCTTAAGGGCTACGTTCCTGGTCCGAACCCCCGCTCGTACATGACGACTGAGATGCGGTACACTCCTTCTTATGAGGAAGTGGTCTTTAACGGTGGCTTTTCGTCGGAATTGCGTGGCTTGTGGCGCATCGAAGGGGATTATATGGGCGGGCCGTTCTATAGCCTTACAGTGTATGACGAGCGCCGAGGGGAGTTGGTTACGGTTGAGGGATACGCGTACGCCCCCTTCTTTGACAAACGCGAGTACATGCGCGAAGTCGAGGCCATCGTGCGCTCCTTGACTTGGTACGAAGCGCCAACGTCAACACCTACGCCGTGAGGGGACATGTGATTTTTATGACCGCACTGGTATGGCTGATTTACGGCTGCACCCCAGAAGTTAATCCCACGCAATGGGAATTTAACTCGAGCATTCGCGCGCTGACAATAGCGCCTAGTGGCGAAGTTTGGTGGGCCGGATCAGAGGGGTTGGTGGGGCATTTAGTGGATGGAGAATGGAGCGTTGACACCTTGCGCAGACCGGATGGGAGCATACCAGCATTCCGTTCCATTGCGGCTACAAATGAAGCCGCTTTTGTTTTGACTATCGCATCTCCGGCCTTGCTCTACCGGAAACTGCACACGAGCGACAACTGGAGCGTCGTTTACACCAACATGGACTCCCTCGCTTTTTTTGACAGCATGGCCTTCTGGGACGATCGAGAAGGCATTGCCATGGGTGATCCGCTCGACGGTTGCTTGAGTGTCATCGTTACCCGCGATGGAGGGGCTACTTGGGAGGAAATTTCATGTGAGAATTTACCACCTGCAGACGAGGCGGCATTTGCGGCCTCAAACGGGAATATTGTTGTTTACGGTGATGAGGCGTGGATTGCATCGGGCGGTGTGCGGTCGCGCATTTTCCAAACATACGATCGTGGCCGAACGTGGTCGGTGGTGGAAACACCCATCCAGCAGGGAGGCACTATGACCGGAATGTTCAGCATTGCGCGTTGCAGTGCGTCGCAAGGAGTGGGCTGGGGTGGAAACTGGGAGGCGATGAACGACAATACGGCCAACAAAATCGCCACGACCAATGGTGGTGCTACGTGGGACCTACTCAGGCCGGGAGACGGACCGGGTTACCGGTCCTGCGTTCAGTACGTTCCGAATACCGATTGCCAATCCATTTGGGCCGTGGGCATTCCGGGGATCAGCCGCTCAAGGGATGGTGGTGTAACATGGTCCAACGAAGCCGATAGCAGCTTCTACACGGTTCGGTTCACACTGGATGGCCAGGCGGCCTGGCTCGCCGGGCGCGGCAAGGTGGTCTGCCGCCCGGTCCAACCATAATCACTCTACAACGATCGTTTGCCCTGGCTGGTTGTTGACGCCGACGACGTATGGCCCTGCGCTCCATGCAGAGGCGTCCAATTGCCATTGGGTAGTACCCGCCGGAGGGCGAACCGACGCGATGAGTTGCCCTGCGGAATCCCAAACGTTTAACCTGCGTATTTCGGTCTTGCTTCGAACGGTGAGCTGGTCCACGACCGGATTGGGCCATACAGTTGCGAGCACCTCCGCTGTTTCAGACTCCAAGCCCACGGAAACGTCGCCTTTGGCAAATGCATACTGCCCCTTTTTCAGTTCCAAAACCCGAAAGAGTCCAGCGCCATTCGCGAGCGAACCCGGTTGCCACTCGTAGGACTGGCATTCTTGCCACGGTTCACTTGCGTCGGCCCGCCATGCAAGGAAACCATTCGCTTCAGTGCCCCCGTAGAGTTCATAATCCAAGGCGTCGGCATCGTTGCCGTAGTATTGCAGCCGCGCGTCCAGGTGTATGCCCTCAGGCCAAACGCCATCGACGATCCAAAAGTGGGTGCTGCTGAGCTCTTCCACATACGGCTCCACCGGCCCTTGATCTGGGGACGCCCAGTGGTGCTCCACTCTCACCAGTGCGGAGTCGCCTTGTGGCATAGCGTCGCACCCCACTCGCATTTGCACCCAAGGGAGGTTTTGGATGCCTTCGGTGTCATTAATGGTGTACATGAAGTCCATCCGCCCTTGATTCAGGCGGCCGTTCGGATTGAGTGCAATGAGCGCAGGTTGGTCGATGCCGGGGTGGTCGATTACAACTTCATCGTATTGGCCGCTGACGACGATTTCTGTGTCGTATCGGTTCCAATCAGCGTCCCAGATGGCCACATCTAACGGCTCGGACATATGGTAGTTGTCGCAGGCGCGAAGTTTTTGTTGGAGGTGCAGCGTGGATAGTTGCGCTTCAGCTGTGGTAGCTGAATCCAACACCCACGTGGAGAACCCCGGTTGCAAAACTTGGGCTTCAAACCAAGGCGTCATGTCCATACCCGTGACCTCCTCCAAAGTCGTCTCAAACTGGGCGGCATCCATGTAGCTGTCGTACAGCTCGGCCAAGACGGATTGCATCCCCGATCGAAACAGTTCATCCCCGAGGTAGGCCCGCAGGTTGTGCACGATGGATGCGCCTTTGTAGTACGTGTGGCGGCCGTAGATTTCCTCGTCGGGCATGGGCGACAGGGGGTGGAACCCGTTGTCTTGGATGTGGCATTCTTCCAACACGAACAGCTGGTTGTCCTTGACCACATCGATGAAGGCTTCTTCGCCGTCTTTCCACTCCACAAACAGGTGTGAGCTGTATTCCGCAGGCCCTTCCTTGAGCCACATGTGGTTGTGGATGCGTGGCGCAACGATGTCGCCCCACCAATGGTGTCCAAGTTCGTGACTGAACAGGTCGCCATTGGCCACCAGCCCTTCGCCCACCATGAACTGCGGGTAAGCGATGTTCGTGGGGATTTCGAGGGCACCGTCGGTGGTTAACACGTAACCAACGCGTTCCCAGGCGTACGGCCCCCACCAGTATTCCAAGGCATCAATGGCAAAGCCCAGCTCTTGGAATTTGGTGACCATAGCCCCGAGGTGTTCGGGTTTGCCGGTGAGGCGCACGGGCACGTCCCCGTACGCTCCGGTATGCACATAATTCGAGTCCACATACGGGGCCACCGCGATGGCGGATTGGTGGGTTGTGATGGGGTGGGTCAGCTCGAAGCTGCGCTGAATGGTGTCCCCGGCCAACACCTGTTCGCCGATGAGGTGGCCTTGGCAATGGGCGGTGCGCCCGCCGGCGCTGGTGACATGATAAGTATAGGTCGCCCGCTCGACAAAGTTGTCAAAACACGGGTACCACACCTTGCCAAAATTTGGTGGAACGGTGGTCAATCCAATGCCCAAATTGTAGATGTAATCGCTCACGAAATAAAATCCGCCCCAATACGGATCCTGGTAAGGAGAACCCTGGTACCACACATCTATCGTGTAGAATTGATTCGTAGCCCAGCCGTCTTCAGGACCCTCAACATGCACTTCCGACTCTCCCTGTTCAAAGCCCACATCTGTACCGTCGATATGGATGCTATCAACGGTTAATTCAACCAGGTCAAACCACAAGTCGGTGGCCTCCGGATCGACTACTTCCAATTCGATGGTGGCATGGGCGTCGATGAGTTGGTAGCTGTAGTTGGTGACATCCAATGTTAATTCATAGGTGTGAACATCGAATGAATCGCTGCGCGCTATAGAAGGCTCCATATCATAATTCATCATCCAACGCGGGGCTGGCGTTGGTTCGATTTCGCGGCGTTCATCGGCGTGGTGGCGATAGCTGTGGCATTGAATGGGATTGAATACGCGGGGTGTGCGCAGAGGATGCTGGTCGGATTCTTGGGACGAGGCGGGAAGAACAAACATGAGGGCCATGGCACCCAGTCCAACGATTCGCATAAGATGTGAGAACTGCATACGGCCAATTTACATCAAGCGACTACTTTCGCTGCATGAATAACACATCCATTGCCCTCGGGAAATTCATTGAAATCAGCTACATCTTGCGAGAAGCCAACGGCGAGGCGGAGGAACTGGAAATTTGCCCAGCGGACGAACCATTTGGGTTTATGACCGGAGAAGAACAGGTGATTCCTGCGTTTGAAGCGGCATTGATTGGTTTGAAACCAGGCGATTCTTTTGATTTCAAGCTTTCGGTCGAAGACGCTTACGGCGAGGAGGACGAAGAGGCCTATGTGGAAGTGCCCAAATCTGCATTTATAGTAGATGGGGAGCTTGACGATAGCGTTTTGGAAGTTGGCGAGGTGGTGCCCATGCAAACGGAGGACGGGGAAGAGGTGATTGGTGTGGTAGCGGAGGTTCGGTTGAACTCTGTTTTGGTGGATTTTAACCATCCATTTGCGGGCTTGGAATTGCATTTTGTTGGGGAGGTCTTGCGTGTTTTGGACGCGCCTCCAAGCCGTTGAATGGCAAAAATATTCGGCGATACCTTTGAAGCATGGAACGTACGGAAATTGAGTCCCTTGGTGAGTTTAGATTGATTCGTCGATTGACGGAACAAACGGTCCTTCGTCAACCATCTTCATTGTTGGGCATCGGCGACGATGCGGCCGTTATTAACCCGGAAGGCAAGCGCGTGGTGGTTTCCACCGACATGTTGGTCGAAGGGGCCCATTTTGACCTGTCTTATGCCCCTTTGAAGCACCTCGGCTACAAGGCCGTCTCGGTCAACCTTTCGGACATCTGCGCGATGAACGCCTTGCCCACGCAAGTCACGGTCTCCATTGCGGTGAGCAGCCGTTTTTCGGTGGAAGCACTCGACGAACTCTACTCCGGCGTGCACAAAGCGTGTGCCGTCTACGGGGTGGATCTGGTTGGCGGAGACACATCATCCTCCACTTCGGGCTTGATGATCACGGTTACAGCATTGGGTCTTGTGGACGGTGAACAAGCCGTTTCGCGCTCGGGAGCCAAGGCAGGGGACTTGGTGGTGGTAACCGGCGACTTGGGCGGTGCGTATATGGGGCTGCAGGTGCTGGAACGCGAAAAGGTCGTTTTTCAGGCTGCTCCAAAGGCCCAACCGGATTTGTCAGGACACGAAGGCATCCTCGAACGCCAGTTGAAACCCGAGGCCCGAACTGATATCATCCGCGAATTGACCGATCTTGATCTTAAGCCGACTTCGATGATTGATATTTCAGATGGACTCGCATCTGAAGTCTTCCACTTGTGCGCATCGTCTGGGTTGGGCGTCAAATTGTACGAGGATAAGTTGCCCATTGACCCCCATACCTACAAAACTGCCCGCGACTTCAACCTCGACCCGACGTTGTGCATGCTCAGCGGCGGAGAGGATTACGAGTTGTTGTTTACGATTTCCCAGGACGATTACGACAAAGTGCGCAACCATCCCAAGTTGTCCGTGATTGGCCATATGCTGGAGGATAAGGAAGAGAGAACCCTGGTCACCAAAAACGGCCTCGAAACGCCACTGAAGGCTCAGGGTTGGGACGGTATTCAGCAGTCAAACGAAGGGGAGGAGTCCTAAGCGATGTGTGGAATCGCAGGCGTATACGGCATCAGTGATCGGTCGCGATTCCCGGAAGCCTGTGGCGCTGTTGGACGAATGGTTGAAGCCATTGCGCACCGCGGTCCGGATGCGTCTGGGGTTTGGATGGAAGAGGATGAAGTGGTGCTCGGCCATCGACGACTGAGCATCATCGACACGCGAGAAGCTTCCAACCAACCTTTCATTGACGGCGTAACAGGCGATGTGATTGTATTCAATGGTGAGGTGTACAATTATCGGGAATTGCGTGCCCAACTCGCTGGCGATTTTACGTTTCAAACAGACAGTGACACAGAAGTTGTTCTGGCGGCTCTGCAAGTTTGGGGTCGGGCGGCGCTGACTGAATTCAACGGAATGTTTGCGTTTGCGTACTGGAATCAGGCTCGCAGAGAATTGACGTTGGCCCGCGACCGCATGGGCATAAAACCGCTGTATTACACACAGGCCAACAATATGGTGGTGTTTTCGAGTGAAATGCGGAGTTTGTTAGCTTCGGAATGGATTGAGCGAAAACACGATCCCGCTGGATTGGCTGATTACCTGCGTTACCAAACCGTTCACGCGCCTCGGACCATCGTGAAAGGGGTGAGCCTGTTGCCGGCGGGCCACTGGATGAGACTCCAGGGTGAAGAGACGGAGACGGGCCGCTGGTGGGATCCCGCAGCGTCGGCGGAGCCATCAATCCGCCCCCGGGACAAGGAGTTGGCGCGTATCCGCGAGGCCCTTTCCCGGTCTGTGGAATTGAGGTTGCGGTCGGACGTTCCGCTGGGTGCTTTTTTGTCCGGAGGTATTGACTCGAGCGCCATCGTCGGCCTGATGAAACAAGCGACCGAGCAGCGCATCTCGACGTTCAGCGTGACCTTCAACGAGGGAGAATTCGACGAGAGCCCGTATTCGCGCTTGATTGCTAAACGGTTTGACACCGACCACCACGAAATTCGACTGACTCCGGATGCGTTCCTAGAGGATGTACCCACGGCATTGGAAGCGATGGACCACCCGAGCGGTGACGGACTGAACACGTTTGTGGTGAGTAAGGCCACGAAAGCAGCGGGAATCACAGTTGCTTTGAGCGGTTTAGGGGGCGATGAACTGTTTGCGGGGTACCCGGTTTTTCAACGTACGAAAGCGTTGTGGGACCAGCGTTGGTTGGGCTCATGGCCCAAAGGCCTTCGCAAGTTTGCTGGAGGGGCGTATGCCGCGTACAAAAAAGACATCACAGCCTACAAGAAAGCGGAGGCGCTCGCCGGGGATTACTTCGATCTACTGCACACGTACCCGCTGTCGCGTCAGGTTTTTCTCGAACGCGACATTCGCCGATTGGCACCGGGTTTGGCGGATTATCACAACGCGGTTTACAACCACTTGATGGAGGAGCTGGGCCCAAATAGCCGCGGGGAGAAGCTCCCAATGCTCAGTCAGGTGAGCATAGCGGAAATGGGCACTTACATGCAGCATACCCTGCTGCGTGATACGGATCAAATGTCCATGGCCCATGCCTTGGAGGTGCGCGTTCCCTTCCTTGATCACCACGTGATAGCGGCTGCCTTGTCGGTGTCCGATGAGAACAAATGGCCGCATTCGCCCAAGCAATTGCTGACGGATGCGTTACCTGAGTTGCTCCCAAGCGAAGTCATTGACCGCCCTAAAATGGGTTTTACCTTGCCGTGGGAAATGTGGATGCGATCGGCACTGAAACCCATGTGCGAAGAAGGGCTGGAGGCATTGTCGGAAACAGGTGCTTTTGCAGAGCAAGAGGTACAATCCATATGGGACGCCTTCAGTCAAGGTAGCCAGCGCTGGTCGTACTCTCGGGTGTGGTCGTTGGTCGCCTTGGGTCTCTGGATGAAAACGAACGGGATACGATGAAGAAAAGGCAAGTGCTTATATGTTCTGATTGGTTCATTCCAGCATACCGAGCAGGAGGGCCGATACGGAGTGTCTATCATATCGCAGAGTTGTTGTCGTCCTATTTGGATGTCTGGGTTTTGACCGGTTCTGTGGACCTCGGGGGCGAGCAGTTGAATGTACCACTCGACACGTGGGTCAGGCGAAAAAACGGGTTTCACGTTCAATATGTAAGCTCCCACCGGAGCATGCCACAAGCGCTTAATACGGCAATGAGGGAGATTGATCCGGACACGGTTCATTTAAACAGTGTTTTTTCATGGAGGTTTACGCTTTTGCCGTTGTTGTTGAATCGCTTGCTTTTCAAACGAAAAACAATCTTGGCCCCGAGGGGAATGCTCGGCAAGGGGGCTTTACAGGAAAAGCGCGCAAAGAAGCACATGTTTTTTCTCGCTGCCCGCGCAATAGGAATGTATCAAGGCGTTTGTTGGCATGCCTCCACTCCCCTTGAAGCAAAGGAGGTAATGGAAGTCTTTCCACGGGCGAAAATTCACGTGGCCAAGAACATACCGCTTCAGTCAGAACATCGCCACGCAGCACGGACTTTTGAGTCCATCAAACTGCTTTACGTGGGAAGAATCAGCAGGAAGAAAAACCTGAGCTTCGTCATTGACGTATTGGCGGCGATGAACTTCAATATGAAGGTCCAACTGAGGATTGTTGGCCCCATAGAAGATAGAGATTACGCAGAGACGATAATGAACGCTATTCCAGAAGAATCCAAATTGGATGTCACCATGGAAGGCAGCTTGAATCATGAAGACGTAGCCAAGGCATTTCGAGCATCGCATTTCATGGTTTTGCCAACACTTCACGAGAACTACGGCCATGCCATTGTTGAGTCATGGGCGCACGGATGCCCGGTCGTACTTTCAACCAACACGCCATGGCGCGATTTGAATTCTAAGGGCATTGGCTGGGACTTACCCCTAGAAAAAACAGCCTGGAAAGGTGTTTTCCAAGAGATTGAGGCTATGAACGAAGCAGATTGGAATCGCTTGTCGGGTCAGTGTAGGCTTTATTTTCAATCGAGCGTATACAATGCAGAAGACGAACGGGCTAACTTGGCTTTATTCGACTTATGAATCGCATTCAACAACTTTTCGGAGTCCAGTGGCCCATCATCCAAGCTGGAATGATTTGGTGCAGTGGCTGGGAACTCGCCAGCGCGGTCTCCAATGCTGGCGGCCTCGGCATCATTGGCGCGGGCTCCATGTACCCGGAAGTGCTGCGCGACCAAATCCAGAAATGCAAGACCGCGACGGACCGGCCCTTCGCGGTGAACGTCCCTTTGCTGTACCCTTCTATTGAAGAGCATATGGCCACGATCGTGGAATTGGGGGTTCCCATTGTGTTTACCAGCGCGGGCAACCCCAAGACCTGGACTGAGCACTTGAAAACGCACGGCATCCGAGTGGTGCATGTGGTAAGTAGTGTAAGGTTCGCGCTTAAAGCACAAGCTGCGGGCGTGGACGCTGTGGTGGCAGAAGGCTTTGAAGCCGGCGGCCACAACGGCCGGGAGGAGACGACGACACTGTGCTTAGTGCCTTCCGTAGCGGATGCGCTCGATGTACCGGTGATTGCTGCCGGTGGCATAGGCGATTCTCGGGCCATGGTAGCCGCTTTTGCCCTCGGTGCTGAGGGCGTTCAAATTGGCAGCCGTTTTGTGGCCACGCCGGAATCTTCTGCACACCAGGCGTTCAAGGACGAAGTGGTGGCTGCAGGTGAAGGGGCGACCCGGTTGAGCTTGAAAGCATTGACGCCGGTGCGGCTGCTGGACAATTCATTCGCCCGTGAAGTTGTGAAAGCGGAAAATGCTGGTCAGTCTCCAGAAGAACTGAAGGCCTTGCTGGGTCGCGGGCGAGCCAAAAAGGGCATGTTCGAGGGCGACCTTGAAAACGGGGAGTTGGAAATCGGCCAAGTCAGCAGCCTGATTCAAGAGGTCAAGCCGGCGGCTGAAGTGTTGGCGGAGCTGGTTGAGGGGTATGAAGACCTGACCCGTGGCATGGAAGACCATCGTTTCCGTTGGGCATGATTGTGTTTTTTGACGGGGCTTGTGGACTGTGTGATCGAGCCGTTCGTTGGCTTTGGGATTGCACCGATGTAGATGTGCGTTTTGCGCCGCTCCAAGGCATTACCGCAAGGAAGTATGTTCCTGAACAATTCCGCACACCACCCCTGAACACCCTGGTGGTCTGGGAGGAAGGCGTCGTTTGCTTTGAATCGGATGGTCTCGCCTCGGTAGCCCGCCGCATGCCCGGTCTGCGTGGCCGCATGGCCCGTGCCCTGACCCTTCTGTTGTTTCGACCGTTATTGAATGTGGGTTACCGGGTCATCGCGCGCAACCGCCACCGTTGGTTCGGCACTACGTGCCGGCTGGTTCCGGACTCTGCTCGTTTACTTCCCTGACGCTCCTGCGAAATGGGCCTGGATGGCCTTCGCGACCTTTAGGTTGACCACATTGAGAAGGGCAGGCTCGTCGGCCTGTCGAATGGCGTTGACGGTTTTGAAGTGGGCAAGCAGGGTGTTCCGGGTTTTGGGTCCCACGCCTGCGATGTCGTCCAATTCTGAGCGAAGCGCGGCCTTGCTCCTTCGTTTGCGGTGGTGCTCCAACGAAAATCGGTGGGCTTCGTTGCGTAAGTGCTGAATCAGCTTGAGCGTGGAGGAGCGCTTGTCCAAGTAAAGTGGGTGCTGGTCGCCAGGGTAGTAAATCTCTTCGAGGCGTTTGGCAATGCCAATGATGGCCACTTTCCCACGTAGCCCCAATCCTTCGAGTGCCTCCAATGCATGCGACAACTGCCCTTTTCCGCCGTCGATTACAATGAGTTGGGGAAGAGGTTCTCCCTCGGTGACCAAACGGTGGTACCGCCGGTGAACAACCTCCGTCATGGACGCGAAATCGTCGGGTCCGTCAACGGTGCGGATATTGAATTTGCGGTAATCGGATTTGGCGGGCTTGCCGTTCTTAAAGACCACGCAGGCCGAAGCGGGGTTGGTGCCTTGGATGTTCGAATTGTCGAAGCATTCGATGTGTACCGGTAATTCGCTCAGCCTTAAGTCTTCCTTGGCTGTTTCCAACAGGCGCTGGGTTGAGGCCTCGGGATGGGTCTGTTCCATTTGCTTTTGCCGGTCACGCATGAAAAATCGTGCGTTGCGTTCCGACATTTCTACCAGGCGAAGCTTATCCCCGCGTTGCGGAACATGCAAGTGGACGCCTTCGAGCGGGAGGTCGATTGTGAATGGGGTGTAAATCGTATTGGCATCGCTGCCGAATTTGTCGCGCATTTGCACGATGGCGGTTTCTAGGATTTCCTTCATATCCTCGCCAAGCTTGCGGCGCACCTCCGAAGTGTGTCCTTTTGTGATGGTGCCGTTCTGAATCTTCAGGAAGTTCACATACGCGCATCGCGAATCCTGAACAATGGAATAGACTTCGACTTCCGTGATGCCGGTGTGGACGATGGTGTTTTTGGCTTGGTACTTTTTGACTGCAGCTAGTTTTCGCTTGTATTGCTGCGCTTTTTCAAATTGAAAGTCTTGGGCCGAGAGCAGCATTTGCTCTTCCAAAAAACGAGAGAGTTCGGACAGCTGACCTTGAAGTAAACGCTTAATTGAAGCTACTCTTGAAAGGTATTGTCTCTCGCTTTCTTCATCTGTGCATGGGCCGGTGCATTTTCCAATTTGTTTGTCAAGACAAGGACGAATGTCGAATTCGCTGTTTTTCGATTTTATTAGCTTCAAAGAAGAAGCCCGACAGGCTCGGCACATCAAAGGGTAGATTGATCTGCTGAGCTCCAAGACCTCCCTCATTGTTTTTACACTTGGGAACGGACCGAAGTATTCGCTGCCGTCTCTAATGAGTTGACGCGTGGCGAAGATGCGTGGAAAGCGCTCTTTCTTAATGACGATAAACGGGTATGTTTTGTCGTCTTTCAGCTGGATGTTGTAGAACGGCTTGTGTTCCTTTATGAGGCTGTTTTCCAGCAGCAGGGCATCGGCCTCAGAAGGGGTAATGAGCCACTGGATATCGTGGATCTTGGAAACGAGGAGCCTAGTCTTTCCGTTATCGTGATGTTTTGTGAAATAGCTCGAAACGCGTTTCTTGAGGTTTTTGGCCTTACCCACGTAAAGTAAACGGCGGTCCACATCGAAGTATTGGTAGACGCCCGGGTGCTGAGGGAGGCGTGCCAATGTCTGTTTGATGTGTTCGGATTTTGCCATGGTCTCAGCGAAGGTCGGGCGGATTCTCCAACTACCTTCGAAGCATGGTATTTGTTACGGGCGCAACGGGCTTGGTCGGCCGGTATTTGGTGGATGAATTGCTCCGAAGCGGGGAGCAAGTGCGCGCCCTTCACCGACCGAAGTCCCATCGCGAAGCTGTTCATGCGTTTCTCGGAAAAGAAGGCACCGACGATACCAACCTCGAATGGATTGAGGGCAGCCTGCACGATGGAATGTTCCTCGAAGAAGCCTTGTCGGGTTGCCAGCGGGTTTTCCATTGCGCAGCCATGGTGTCGTTTCACCCGAAGGATGCGGAAGCCATGATGCGTATCAACCGGGACGCGACGGGTTTGTTGGTCAATGCTATGCTTCACGCCGAGGTCCCTGAATTGGTGCATGTAAGCAGCGTGGCAGCGCTAGGCCGTAAGCCCGGTGAGCCTGTGCATGAGGACGTTCCATTCGAAGACGGGCGGGACGTTAGCCAATATGCCCGAACCAAATTTGCAGCAGAACTTGAGGCTTGGCGCGGTCAGGAGGAAGGCTTGCGTGTGTTGGCGGTGAACCCGGTAATTGTGCTGGGGGAAGGTGATTTTTCGCGGAGTTCCTCAATGCTTTTTACGCTGGTTCATCGCGGAGTCAGTTGGTATCCAATGGGGATGAACGGCTTTGTTTCGGCGAGGGATGTGGCCCGGGCATGTACCGTATTGTCGGCAAAGGGATGCTGGGGGGAACGGTTTGTTTTGTGTGCGGAAAATGCTTCGTACCGACAGCTCATGACTTGGATGGCAGAGGCGCTTGGAGTTCCCGCTCCGCAACGGCCCTTGAAGGCATGGATGTTGGGAACGGCCTGGAGACTGAGCTCTTTGTGGGAGCGGCTGACCAGACGCCGGGCTCCCATTTCAAAGGAGTCGGTGGAGAACACCAGCAAGGACCACCATTATGCCACAACCAAGATTGAGGATGTGTTGCAGGCCAAAGGGGTGAGTTGGACGTATGAGCCTATTCAAACCACCATTCAAGCTACTGCTCCCTCCGTCTTGAACGCATTGGGTCCACCGAAACGTCGCGGGCTGCTGAGTCTTTCTCCGCTTCGTTGAGGCGGCGCTCCAATTCCGTCAGGTTTTCGGCCACTTCTTCAAGCAAGGCATCCATTTCAATTGGTTGCTGGTACCACCACGTGTAGGTGTTCTTGAACCGTTCTTCATCAATGCCCCAACGGTCGTAAAATTCTGCGTAGTAGGAGAGGGTTTGTTCTTTTTCGTTATCGTTGCGGAACAACCGTTGTTTGAGTGCGCCTTCAATCAAGTGGACTTCCGTCAAGACTTGAATAAAGGTGTCGCGCGCGATGACGCCCTCGGGAGCCGGTGGGCCATCGAAACTTACGCCGGTTCCACACCCTGCGAAGAAGAGGAGCGCGATGCTCGCTGTGCCGAATTGTTTCATCGGTTGAATGCGAGGCGTTGGCCGGCATGGTTGCCGTGCTCGGTTAGGATGTGCTCACCGTTGTACACCTGAACACCGTTGACCCAGGTGCCCCGGATGCGAGACTTGAAGGTGTTTCCTTCAAAAGGAGACCAGCCACATTTGTACCGGATGTTGGACTTGGTCACCTTCCAGGGGTCGTTTGGGTCGACCAACACCAAGTCGGCTTTGTGGCCCGTTCGGATGTATCCGCGGTCGCTCATGTCGAATAAGTCGGCCACGCGGTGCGCCATTAGGTTGACGACTTCTTCAACGGGCAAGACTCCTTGGTGAACCATTTCGAGCATGGCCGGTAAGGCGTGTTGGACGAGTGGCCCACCTGAAGGAGCGTTGAAATACGATCCTGACTTTTCTTCTGAAGTGTGTGGGGCGTGATCGGTGGCGACCACGTCGATACGTCCGTTCAGTATGCCGGCACGAATCGCTTCGCGATCCTCCGCTGATTTGACAGCTGGGTTCCACTTGATGTGGGTGCCTTTGGCCGCATAGTCGGCATCCGTAAACCAGAGGTGATGAATGCACGCTTCTGCTGTGATGCGCTTTTCAGTGGAAGGAATGTCGTTGCGGAAAAGTCCGACTTCTTTGGCCGTTGAGATGTGCAGGATATGCAGGCGCGTATTGGATTTTTCGGCCAACTCCACGGCCATGGAAGACGAGCGGTAGCAAGCTTCTGCACTTCGGATGAATGGGTGTTGGTCGATGGGCACGAATTCACCGTAGCGTTCGCGAGCAGCAGCTGAATTGCGCCGGATGGTGGCCTCGTCTTCGCAGTGGGTGGCGACGAGAGTGGGGCTCTCTTTGAAAACGGCTTCAAGTGTGGTGCGGCTGTCGACGAGCATGTTACCCGTGGACGACCCCATGAAGACTTTGACGCCGCAGACCCTCTGAGGGTCTGTCTTCAGCACTTCATCGAGGTTGTCGTTGGAGGCACCCATGAAGAACGAATAATTGATGGCGCTGATTTCGGCGGCGCGCTCGTATTTGTCTTCGAGGAGTTGTTGCGTTAATGCTTGAGGGACTGTATTCGGCATTTCCATGAACGAGGTAATGCCTCCAGCTGCTGCAGCAGCTGATTCGGTGGCGATTTCACCTTTGTGGGTCAAACCGGGCTCCCGGAAGTGCACCTGATCGTCGATGGCACCTGGCATGAGCCACAATCCTTGGGCATCGATCTGGATGGCCTCGGATGTTTCCGGGTGTTGGTCACAGGCTGCGCCTACGGCGCCGATGGTCCCGTCGCGGGCAATCAACACGTCTCCGACCTCTACTTTCCCTTCGTTGACAATGGATGCGCGAATGAAACGGGTCGGGGTAGCGGTCATGGATCTAGTTTTTATTTGCCGGGCGGATGGGGCGGAAGCGCATCTGAAGTACACCCAAGAAAGCTTCCTGGAAGATGTTCATGCTCATTTTGCTTGTGCCCAATTCCCGATCGACAAAAGTAATCGGCACTTCTTCGATGAGAAAGCCCAACCTCCGTGCATTGTATTTCATTTCAATCTGGAAAGCGTACCCAATGAAACGGATGCGGTCCAAATCAATGGTTCGTAAGACGTCAGCACGATAACACTTGAAGCCCGCCGTGGAGTCGCGGACTCCGAGCCACAAAACCACGTTAACATATACGGAGGCGAAGTAGCTCATGAGAATGCGACTTATGGGCCAGTTGCTGACCTTTCCACCTCTGGTGTAGCGTGAACCAACAGCTACGTCTGCACCTTCAACGCAGGCTTGTCGCAAGCGCGGCAAATCTTGGGGATTGTGAGAGAAGTCGCAATCCATCTCATAAATCAATTCATAACCATGTTCCAAAGCCCACCGGAAACCAGCGATGTACGCAGTTCCCAGTCCCAACTTACCGGAACGTTCAAGCAGGTGGATGCGATCGGAATGTGTTGCCTGTTTCGCTTTCACTGCGTCGGCGGTGCCATCAGGGGAGCCGTCGTCAACGACGAGGACGTGGAAAGGAGGGTTCAATGCGAGAACGGTGTCGAGCATGCGCTCGATGTTTTCAATCTCGTTATAGGTGGGTATGATGACAATGCTTTCAGCCATGACTAACAGCTCATTCGGAGCAGGTTGATTTCGGCGTCCGACAAGTGCCGGAAACTGCCGCGTGGGACATCTTTTTTAGTCAACGGGCCGAGGGTAACGCGATCCACTTTGACTACATGATAGCCGAGTTGTTCCAACATGCGTCGGGCAATTCGACTGCGACTGGATACGAGTTTCAAACCGATTTGGTTGCGTTCTTCGTTGGCATATTCCGCTTCTTCTGCTCGGACGAAGCCTTTGTCTACAATAAATCCTTTCTTAAGCTCTTCGAGGTGGCTGGATTGCACCCGTTCGCCCAATGCCAAGTGGTACAGCCGCGCAGCTCCAGACTGGGGGGTATTCATGCGCACCATGAGTTCTTCATCGTTGGTGAAGAGCATGAGCCCCGTGCTTTCGCGATCGAGTTTATCGATGGAGCGGATGGCTTCTTTGCAGGCCTTTTGAACCAATTCAGCCACGCCCCTGCGCGCGCGCGCATCGCCAATTGATGTTCCAAAGCCTTTCGGCTTGTTTAAGAGGACGTATCGTTTGGTCTCTGGTCTGATTGAGGTTCCGCCAACTCTTACCGTGTCCCCAGCGTTGACTTTGTAGCCCATTTGCACGACGATTTCACCATTCACCGTGACGACGCCTGATTCAATCAAAGCATCGGCTTCTCGCCGTGAACACACCCCGGCATTTGCGATATAGCGGTTCAGGCGCATGGGACCTCCAGAAGGACCAAGGGGCTTGCGGGACCGTGGTTTATTGTTGCGGCCTCCTGTGCCGGATTTGGTGCCGGGACGAAAATCACTTCGCCCTGAGCGTGTTGCGTTGGATCGGCCGTTTGAACGACCACCAGAACGCCCAGAGGATGCGGGCTTTTTCATGAGGCAAAGATACCTCAAGTGGGCAGGCAAATGAATGCATCGGGAATGTGATTGATGCGACGCATGTGGCGGTTGTATTCAATGGAGATGATGTCGAAACGGATTTGTGTCGCATTGATGTCGTGGATGCGCAAGAAATGGTGCGCGGCTTGGATGATGCGCTCTTGCTTCTGATTGTTCACGGCCTCTACCCCCGCAGCTCCGAACCCCCATTTCCGGACTTTGACTTCCACAAACACCCAGGTCTTTCCGGTGCGGCCAATGAGATCAATTTCATATCGATTCCAACACCAATTGCGGAGAAGAACTTGGGTTTTATGTTTTTCGAGGTGAATGACTGCAAGCGTTTCGCCCCAGCGCCCTCGTTCGGTTGTGTTCATGCCCCAATGACGGGCGACACCCTGTTTGTGTCGTATAGCTTTTTTTGGACGCCTTCCGGCAATTCGCAGATGTCTAATTTAACACCAACTGAGCACCCCCTATGGTTTCAGCGCCTTCCAATAGTTCGATCACATAGGCGCCAGCGGGCAAGGTTCCACGGGGCATGTAGAAAATGCAAGCTTCCAAGCGTTCGTTGTTGTAGTCCACGTCACGGGTAGCGCTGACGGGTGTGCCTGCGGCCGTTATATCCGCCGTTCGTTCGCCGGCGAGGATCTCTCCATTGGCATTTTTTACCTGCAGGTGTAGTGTCTTGGTTCCAGCTTTGGCAATGCGATTTTCGAGCAGGGTGAAGCAGAATTTAACCATGCTGGTGCGGGATGCGCGGTCGGTGTCCCGTTGACGACCATTGGACAGCACCCGAATTCCAGTAGCGGAGGCCTCAGCAGCCTGCAACGTTTGGCCCGCCACAATCATTTCTTCCATGTTTTGCTGGCGTTCAACCAAATTTGCATTGCGCTCTTGAATGGCCTCTACCCTTGCGCGCATCTGGTCGTTTTCATCGATTAGGGCGAGGTTGAGCTGATTTAAGGAGTCAATGGTTGCCACATAACCTTTCATTATAGACCGAAGGGTTTCCGCTTCTTTTTTCACTTTGCCGAGTTCCCAGTTGCCATTCTTGACACGGGTCATGAGCCGGTCAATATGGCCACGTTGATCGGCGATTTCAGCGAGCATTAGGGCGTTTTCAGTGGAGAGGGTGTCGTAGCTGAACCGCAATTTTTCGAGGTCAAAAATGACTTGGTCACGTTCGAGCGTTAGCACGGCATTGTCTCCTTCAATGGCCTCAATTGTTTCCCCTTTTTGGAATAATTGAAGTCCGAGAAACAGACACAGAAAGGCAAGTACAGCTGATACTGCAATCAGGATGCGTTGTGAATCCATGAAAAAAGACGTCTGGGTTTAGTCGTCGGACAGGGCGAAGCGGATAGGCAGCACGAGTTCCACATTGACAGGCTTTCCATTCTGCGTGCCTGGTGTGAATCCTGGCAAGCCGCGTATCACCGACTGGGCGGATTTTGTTAATTCTTGTGGCCCTTCGAGCACTTTTGTTTCACTCACTTGACCTTTCTTATTGATGACGAATTTGACAACGACAGTGCCCTCAACACCCGCTTTTTGTGCGTCTTGAGGGTAGTGTAGTTTGTTTATGATGTGCTCCATGATGCCTTGGTTGGAGCAAGTTTCCCGCTCGGTGCGGTCTTCGATGAGCGCACAGGAATTCAGCACTGGCATGACCTCGGGGGTGTTTACAGGTTTGTCCTGCGCCTGCATGCTGAAGGATGAAAGAATTAGGCAAAGGCCCGCGAAGGCAATTCGAGGAGGAGCTAGTGTATCGATCTGTCGCATGATGTAAAGTAACAGCATTCCATGTAGAAACGCGAGAACCGTGGGGTTTAGTTCATGCCAAGGGCAATGCACACAAATTGTTGATAACCATGGTTCATAGCTTTTTAATATGCGGCTATGCTGAGGGCGGGCCCACGGCTAAATTGGAATCACAAATCATTACCTACAAACGTATGAAGCGAATTTTTACATTACTGCTTTTGTCCTTGGCTTTCGGGCTGAACGCGCAAGAACGCTATTTGGATGAAATTTTTGAAGCTGTGCAAGTCACGGAAGACGTGGAGTACGCCTCTAACATCACCGTGATCACGGCGCTACAAGGATTGCCCCCGATGCAAATGCCACAGTTGATGGACATTTATGAGCCCGCAGGCGATACCCTCACCAGTCGTCCGCTGGTCTTGATATTTCATACAGGGAACTTTTTGCCGCAATATGCCAATGGCTCAGCATTGGGAACGCGCAAGGACAGTTCCATTGTTGAATTGGCCAATCGTTTTGCCCGTATGGGTTATGTCACCGCTTCGGTGGACTACCGCTTAGGGTGGAATCCGCTTGCAGGCACCCAAGTGGAGCGCACGTACCAGTTGATCAACGCGGCGTACCGTGGTGTTCAAGATGCACGCACAGCTGTTCGTTACTTCCGCATGAACGCGGCGGAGATGGACAATGAGTACGGCATCGACCCGGATAAAATCGCCATGTTCGGCGACGGCACCGGCGGTTATGTTACGCTGGCCTCTGCGGCCCTGCAGGACTACAATGACATCATTTTGACCAACACGGGTGATCCCATTGAGAGCTTCTGGTACGATCCGGGTGACGGTTCGTACGTGCCCATGGTCATTGAGGCCATCAACGGCGATCCGGAGGGGAAGCAAGATGGTTTCGCTCCTGACGGAACGCAGTTGTGCATCGGTCATTACCCGGAATACAACTCTGAATTCAATTTTCAGATGAATACAGGCGGCGCTATGGGTTCAGCCGAATGGTTGGACAGCGGCGATGTGCCGATGGTCAGCTTCCACTGCCCACACGACCCCTTTGCTCCGTACACTACGGGTATTGTAGTTGTGCCGACGACAAACGAACCGGTGATTGAGGCCACAGGAGCCTACGATTTCCATGCCATCATCAACGCTCAAGAAGCGCCGAACAACAACGACGTTTTTCAAAGTTTGGATTTGGCGGATGACATTTCGGTGGCGGCCAATGCCATCAACGACGGCATGGACGGCTTGTACCCGGTTTTGAATAATTATGTCGACGGTGCGCCTTCTGAGCCATTCGACAGTTCACCTTGGCAGTGGTGGGACGTGGCCATCACGCAAGCAGTGGATACGGCCAATAGCACGAATATCGCTGCCACACAGCTATCTCTAAACCCTACCATGGGTCCGGATGAAGCGCTTCCTTGGATTGATATCATTCAAGGCTACACCGCTCCACGAATGGCCGCATCATTGGGCTTGACTGAATCCAGCAGTGGCGTAGAAGATGTGGTGAAAGGCGAAACGTTCACTGTTTACCCGAACCCGACCAATGGGTTTACAACCATTGCGTTCAACGAACCAGCGCCCTATTGCTCGTTATATACGATGGACGGCCGCATTGCGCGCCAATGGCCATTGATTGGAATAGAAGGAAGCTTCTCTGTTGATCTGAGCAATTTGACTGTGGGAACCTACGTGTTCCAGATTGGCAATGAATCTAAGTTGGTGTCAATCGTCCGTTAATGGACAGAATATAGAATAAACAAAACCCCGGGTGTGTTTGCATCCGGGGTTTTTTAAATAGTGGAATTTGGAAACACCCTCGAATCCTTCGGCATGGTCCCGCATCGTGGAAATCTTAAGGCCTCATTTGATAGAGCGCCTTCAGATTCGAGACTTGGCCGACCCCGAATCGACGATTGAGGGCATCAAAAAGGACATCGAATTCCGTGGGTTCAATCTGTGGATTTTGGTGTTCTCCATTGTGATTGCCAGCATTGGCCTGAACGTGGACTCCACCGCAATCGTCATTGGCGCCATGTTGATTTCCCCGCTCATGGGCCCCATCATGGGGTTTGGGCTTGGGGTTGGCATCAACGATGCCGGAACGGTTCGAAAGTCCCTCACCAATTTGGGTGTTGCGGTCAGCATTGCCGTGCTTTCTTCTGCGATTTACTTCTTTATTTCACCCATCGACGAGGCGAGCAATGAGCTGTTTGCCCGGACGAACCCTACGTTCCTCGATGTTTTGGTGGCCTTATTTGGTGGTTTGACAGGAATCCTTGCTGGATCGCGCAAGGAGAAAAGCAATGTCATCCCTGGGGTCGCAATTGCGACGGCCCTTATGCCTCCGCTGTGCACAGCGGGCTTCGGTTTGGCTAACGGCCAATGGGACTACTTTTTCGGCGCGTTTTACCTGTTTCTCATCAACGTTATTCTCATTGCTACGGCCACATCTTTGGTCGTCCGCTACCTCAATTTCCCGCAAGCAACCTATGTTGATCCAGCACGGGAGCTAAAGTATAAGCGCTATTTCGCGGCGGCATTGCTGGCAATGGTCATTCCTTCAGGATGGATTTTCTACAAAACGGTCAGCGAAACGGTAGTCACTTCACGCATCAATGGATACGTTGTTGAGCATGCGAAATTCCCCGGCACCGAGGTTGTCAAATCTGAGATTGTCTGGATGTCAGGCGCCCCACATGTGCACTTGGTCCTCCTGGGTGAATTCGTGCCGCAACCATTGGTTGACCAATGGAAGGATGGGCTGACCAAGGTTGTTCCAGATGCTGATATGCATGTGGTACAAAACACCAAGGATGCCACGGGGCTCGCCGAGATGAACCGACTCATTGACCTGTACAGCGAGGGTCGAGAGGCCTTGGCCTTGCGCGAAGACGAGATTCGTTCATTGCGTGAAGAGCTTGCTGTAACTACCACCCAGTTGTCGGGACTGCAACTACCTCCGTCGCTGGGCGCAGAAATCCAATTGCAACACCCGGCTGTATTGGGTGCGCGCATGGGGCTGATTCGAGCTACAGATTCGGAGGGTACGACGCCTTGGATTCAAGTGCTTTGGGCGCCTCCAACGGACTCGACGTCTTGGGACGAAAAAGACGAGCAACGCATTGAATCGTGGTTGCGGGTGCGGCTCGGCAATTCTGCTGCCGAAATAAAACATACACGCTTAGAGGTGGAAGGGGCAGCCGGTTGAGGGCTTGGCCTGTTGCCAGGCCGGAGCTTGGTAAAAAAAGTTGGTGTGCGAGCACACCGTGTTGTCGTACTCTCGGTGAAATTGCGGTGTCTGTGGCCCGGATAAGGGAGGATTTAGCCAGGACCAATCTCCTTTCACCTCGCGTTTCTTACCGGTTTCATGGGCACAAAAAGCCTCAAACTGGGCGCCGAGATTGTGGTGGTCTCCGACCGTAATTCCAGCTTTGTCGAAGCTGTAGAGCACGGCGCGGTTGAGTTCAATCAATGCTCGGTCCCGCCACAGTGTCCGTTCGTTGGAGGCATTGATGCCAAGGCACTTAGCAACTTCAGGAAGCCGATTGTATCGGTCGGCATCGGCCAAGTTTCGGGCACCAATTTCCGTTCCCATGTAGTAGCCGTTGAACGGGGCAAATGGGTAAACGACCCCCCCAATCTTGAGGGCCATATCCGCCAATACAGGCAAGGCATACCATTTGAGTTCGAGTCCCGCAAACGCAGCAATTTCTGGGTGTTCAAGTAGCACCTCTTTGGCTAAATCTGGCTGTTCAGCTAATACATCGTGCACGTACCCAGGCTTTTCGTCCCAGTAGAATTGCCAAGGAAGCAGTGTGAAGTCGTCCTGTTTCTCGGGCCGCCAACCCGCTTGTCGAAAATGTGCTGTTATGGCACGGGAGCTTGGGTCGCCCGTCTCTCTGAATCCGGCATAGCGGATGAGCTGATGATTGGCCATGCGAATCGGGTCGGGTTGTCCGGGTGTGCGAGGGGCAAAAACACTGATAATACTTTTTATTTTACCATCGCGGTAGGCGTTGTTTACGTGGCTGGTGAGGGCCTCGATGGTTTGCCCTTCCCGATTGGAATCGGTGTGCACCAATCGGTAATCGCGGACTTCGAGGGAGCGCCAGAGGTGGCGTCCGATGCAGCGATTGCTGTTCTTCCAGGCCAAGCGTGCACCGAACTCGAGTTCCCTGGGCTTATGTGTGTAGAGGCCTGTTTCTTCTATCTCCTTTGCGATTTCTTTCAGGCGCACCTTGCAATCCGCCTCAGAGGGCGGGTCAGACTCAGGATGGGCGCGCCAAGCCTGCAGAAAGGCGTCGGCTTCCGATGCGAGGGGGACATGTTCGACTTTAGTTGGGACCATGGGATGCTAAGCCAAGCGAAAAAGCGCGTGAAATGTTCGAAATCAGTTGCCGTCGGGTTTGAATTTACGGTTGCCGTAGTCATTTCCACGATTTTTTCGAGAAGGACGTTTGCTCCTTTCTGCCGCGTTGCCTTGTCTCTCGTCCGTTCGCCTCGCGTGTGGGCCTTCTTTTTTAAATGGGCGGTTGTTGCGGGGCTTCTTTTTAAACGAGCCGTTGCCGCCTTTTGAGCGGCTGCCTCCTCCGCCCTTGCTGGTGTCGTTGGAACGTTGCCCGCGGCCTCGGTGCAAAGGGATATCTCCCATGCCGTTGTGCCATGGATGATCCTCGAGCACCGGAACTTCGCGGTCCATGAGGCGTTGAATATCCTCCATGTATTTCCGTTCGTCGTCCTCGTTGACCAGCGACCACGCTACACCGCTCGCACCTGCGCGACCGGTTCGCCCGATCCGGTGAACATAGGTTTCTGAAATGTTGGGCACTTCGAAATTGATGACGTGACTGACGCCCGTAACGTCAATGCCACGCGAAGCGATGTCCGTGGCAATGAGGATATTCAAGTCGCCTGCCCGGAAGGCTTTCATGGCTCGGTCGCGCTGGGGCTGGGTTTTGTTGCCGTGAATGGCCTCGGACTTGATCTTGTTGCGTTTTAGGTATCGGACTACCTTGTCAGCACCGTATTTGGTTCGGGTAAACACCAGCGCGGTTTCGACTTCTTCTTGCTTAAGGAGGTGGACCAAAAGGTCACGTTTGTCGTTTTGGTTGACAAAGAGCATGTGCTGATCCACGGTATCCGCCGCTGTGCTTTCCTGCGCTACCTCAACGCGCTCGGGGTCCTTGAGCATTGTGCTGGCAAACTGCAAAATGTTGGGTGGCATCGTTGCCGAGAAAAACAGCGACTGGCGGTTTTGCGGAATGTGTTTGACGACGCGTCGTAGGTCGTGGATGAAGCCCATGTCCATCATGGTGTCCGCTTCGTCGAGCACGAAGTAGTCCAAATGCTGCAGGTTTACGAAACCCTGGTCCATAAGGTCGAGCAAACGACCGGGCGTGGCGACCACGATATCAACGCCGCGCCGAAGCTTCTGGACCTGCCGTTGCTGGCTGACGCCGCCAAACAGCGTCACAGAAAACAACTTCATTCCCTTGGTGTAGCTAAGGATGTTGTCTTCAATTTGCATCGCCAATTCGCGGGTGGGGGTCAGGATAAGTCCGCGGATGGGACGGAACTGACCGCTGTACCGCTCGAGGTGTAGCCGGTTGATCATGGGCAAGCTGAATGCAGCGGTTTTGCCCGTTCCGGTTTGCGCTACGCCGAGGACATCATGTCCGGCGAGTACTTTTGGGATGGCTTGGGCTTGGATAGGGGTTGGGGTTTCGTAACCCAACGCTTGGACGGCCTTGAGCACGGGTGTGCAGAGGCCCAATTCGTCAAATGAACTCAAAAGAATGTTTAATCGTGAAATGAGCAGTCTTGCTCAATTCGTGTAGCAAAGGTCGGTGAAGAGTGGAAACGGGAAGCCGTGGTTTTAATTTCTTTTCACTATGTTGTGAGGACAATCATCAATACAACAAAGATTTTGCTACGCCTCACTTTTCGAAACCAAATTCTCGGCCTCGGTCTATCGGCCACTGCACTACTTGCGGTGTCCTGTGGTCAGTATTTTAAGGCAACAGAGCATTACTCAGGCCAAATCGAAGAGGCCCTCGAAAGTGTCGTGTCCCCGGCGTTTTACAATGTTTTTGTGACGCCGAAGGGGCAAGATATTTTTCGGTTGAACTACTTTTTATACAACCGCGAAGCAGGTTCAGTTGTAGGCCTTTACAAGGCGGTTGATCCGGAGTTGGCGCAGCGAGATTATCGCTATGCTCCGAAGATGAATCGGTATACGCGAGAGAACAATGGAAGCATCGACGGGCCAGGAAGCTTGGTGTACGAAATTCGGATTCAGGCGTATGAGGTGATTTATGAAGGAGGTGCCCCTGAAAACGGTGTACGCGTTGAGATTCCAATCGAAAACATTGAGTCGCCCACACCTGTCACGCCGTCTGCATCGAAGTTCGAAGGGTACGGTCCGCGACGTGTTAGAGTTTCTTTTAATTATAGTGGACACGGAAGTGTTCACCAGCTTACGGACCACTGATTGCACGTAACAAAACACTCCATCAAGTTGTCTTTGGCCTCGTCGCTGCATCCCACAGCTACGGATATTTCAACGTCTTTTATTTCTGGCGTTTCGCCTTCGTTGTTTTGGCGAATTCTCATCACATAATCGCTCGATGCGGAAGGGGGTAGGGTTAACTCGTCAAATTGGTAGACTTGCTTGCCCAAGGAATTGAAAATGATGTCAACAGTATCAGCGCCATTGGCTGAGAGAATAATAGGTCTCTCGCCTTCGATGGC
>NZGF01000062.1 GCA_002690915.1 Crocinitomicaceae bacterium | reverse complement strand
CCTTTTCTTCCACCAGTGAGCGTGATTTTCCTCTATCTTCCAACAATTCCCTCTGGGATGGAGGTGCATCGCAGTTTTCGATTGGATTGGATTTGGACGGCTTACCCCGAGCCATTGGGCAACCAGATATGGGGTGTTTCGAACGTCAGCAATGAGCTGTATACCCGCGATTTGAAACCTTTTTGGGGGAATTCCGTAGGAAGTCAACATGATGACCACTGGAATCCTCGACGCCCTTGTTCGGCTGTTTGCATTATTTGCTGCAGGCCGAACTCCGCGTGAGGCGATGTACGGTCGTCAAGCCGCAGAGCGGTATTTGGCAGGCCGTTTGTCGTATGATTTCACCCAGGCCTACCTTAAGCAGTACGATGCTGAGATCGCTCGCATGAACAAGCGCATGCCGCACTCAGATGATGAACGATTGCTCGCAAAGCGTCGATCAAAATTGTCTGTGCGTCTGCTGGTGCTTTGCCAGCAAATTATCGCAGAACTCGATGCTAAAGACCGGCTAATAGTCTTCGCACGGTTGGCGGAAATGGCCAAATCGACTGAAACTATCGACGAAGCCGACAGCTTTCTGAATACTGTTTCCGACGCCCTTCACTTGATGGAATCGGATTCAATCGGATTGAAATCCCTCGTCAAATGCGCCTCTGCTGACAGGTTAGACACTTCGTTGTTTGCGGTGCCCATGCCTCACGAAACAGTTGCGCGTCTCGTCGTTTGCAACGTGTCAGCCGATGATATGTTTTTCATCAAAGATTTGGGCCGAGGCGATTTAAAATTAAACGGTAACACGTTGCAAATTCAATCCATCGCTCCGATGGCGCAAGGAAGCGTCATCAAGGACGGATCTGGTCATGCGGTATTCTTCAGCGATGTGGTGCAGAGCTGCAGCACCTATGATCGCATCGAGCAGCGAATGCACTTCCAGGCCTTGAACGTGGCTCACTTCTTTAATTACCCTAAGGAGGCAGCGTTACGTCCGTTGTCCATCAAGGCGGAATCTGGAGATTTGATTGGAATCATGGGTGCTAGTGGTTCTGGAAAATCTACACTACTGAACATCTTGAATGGTTCGCTTCAGCCAACGTTTGGCGAAGTTTATCTTAATGGCAACTCGATTTATGGAATTGAAGCATGGTCCAAGGGCAGCCTCGGCCACATTGCCCAGCAAGATGTTCTGATCAGTGAATTGACAGTTTTTGAAAACCTCAAATTCAGTGCGGAACTAAGCCTTGGCGGTGCCACGGAAGAAGAGTGCTTGGAGAAGGTGGAGCGGACGCTCCGTCGCTTAGGCCTTTGGGAAATCCGTGACTTACGTGTGGGATCTGTCATGGATAAGACCATTTCAGGCGGCCAGCGCAAGCGATTGAACATTGCATTGGAATTGATTCGAGAACCGGCAGTTCTTTTTGTCGATGAGCCAACCAGCGGATTGTCCAGCCGAGACAGTGAGCACATCATGGATATTTTGAAGGAGTTGACCTTGCGAGGCAAGATTGTATTCGTTGTTATCCACCAACCAAGTTCAGATATATTCAAATTGTTTGACCGTTTGCTTTTGTTAGATTCAGGCGGATACCCTGTCTATCAGGACAACCCAATGGAATGCTTGGGGTACTTGAAGAAAATATCGAACCAAGTGCAGACGAGCGATGCCATGTGCTCCGCTTGCGGTACGGTCAATCCAGAGCAGATTTTTGAAACGATTGCGTCTTGCATGGTAGATGAATACGGTCAGCTCACAGAGAACCGACGGGTGTCACCTGAGGAATGGAATGATTACTACAACATGATCCAAGGGGATGGATCGGAATCGCGAATCATAGAAGAATCGCGCCCCCCACAGCACACTTGCCCACCGCGCTGGCGGGAACAGTTTCAAATCCATTGGCGCAGGGATGTTACTGCGAAGCTAAAGAACAAGCAATACGTTTGGATGAACCTGTTACAAGCACCTGCGTTGGCGCTTATTCTGTCAGTATTCACGCGGTACAGTAGCGGGAAGGGTGAGTTCGTGTATCGATTGAGTGAGAATTTGCCGCAATTCCTCTTCATTTCGGTTATCGTTTCTCTTTTTCTCGGTTTGAGCTTTAGCGCAGAAGAAATCTTTCGTGATCGTCCAACTTTACGGCGTGAGCGTTTTCTGCGGTTGGATTGGAATGCTTACCTCGCCTCAAAAATGACAGTAATGCTCGGCATTTCTGCTGTGCAAAGTTTACTCTTTACGGCAATAGCCGTTGCTGTACTCCGCATTCCAACGGGAACGGGCATGCTATTTTTGACACTCTTTAGTTTAAGTGCATTTGCAAATGTTTTGGGTTTGAATCTATCCTCTGCCATGAAGTCGGCCAAGACGATTTACATCATCATTCCCTTGCTAATCATTCCGCAAATCATTTTCGGTGGGGCGATTATCCGATTTGACCGATTCAATCCCATTTTCACGCAAGTTGACCGGGTACCTTTGATTGGAAATTTGATGGCTTCGCGCTGGGGTTTTGAGTCACTCGCTGTCCACCTGACCCGTGAAAATGACGCTGATGCGCCGTTTATGGAGTTTGAAGACCGTATGGAACGTGCCGCGTGGCGTCGCGATTTTTGGCATCAACGGTACCGACTAATTGATGATGCGCAGGTGCGTTCGCGCGAGTGGGAGGGTGCCTTGGAGGAATTGACGATGTGGGGTTACGCTACCGATGGTTTAGAGACTGCAGACGATATGCGTGATGCATTTAAAGATGCGTACAAAGAGGCATTTCAGGCACGAGATACCGCGCGACAGATCCTCGCAGAAGAGGAGGACCTGAAGGAATTAAAAGATGCAAACCACAACGATGCGTTGCACGAATGGGTGATGCAAACAGACCGAAGTGAACGCATCGCTTTGACGGAACGTGGCCTCGTCCAAGAAACAGCATTCATCCATCAGATGCCGTTGGGACGACAAGCGTGGAACGCGCCTTTTTATGCACCTGAGAAGCAGCTTGGACATTGGTCAATCAAGACACCGATTTTTAATTTACTCGTACTGTGGACGATGAGCCTGACCTTGTACTTCATCCTAGCCAATCGATTGCCCGAGCGCTGGGGCTGGGGGAAACGTCTGGATTAACCTGCTGTTGCAATCAAGCGAAAAGGCATGTCGATAATTGCATCGTAATCTTCACCGGCCTCGAGCATGTCTTCGTCATCCTCTTCATAATACCATAGCACCGTTGCTTTAGCGGGTGATTGTTCAACGCGCTTGAGTAAGTCCATTAAGCACTTGCTGCTGCTTGTGTTGAAATATTCTAATCGAATTGAAACGTCGAGGCTTCCACCGCCTTTCAAATGCTCTCCTACCCACTCCAGCAATGGCGTGTAAAAAGCAATGGAATTCTCAGGGATGGAACGTCCAGAAATCTCCATAGACAAGGGGGCGTCATGGAATGCGATGTGGGGCGTTTTTGCGGTGCCTTCAAGTTGAATGGTGCTCATGACTGTAAGGGGATTTCAGCTGAAAAGGTGACACGGGTTAATTCTGCTAGGTTTTCGATGTTCATGTCGACATTGCCATTGGCCTTGCGAAGGATTTCGTTGAGTCCTACGCCGCCACCGCCGTGATTGCTCCTCGAATCACCCGCTAACTTTTCTCGTTGCATCGAACGAAGCTTGCGTTGACATTTGGACTTCAATGTCGTCCAGGCACCCTTCAATTCTTCCATGTTACCGGGGTCAATGGCATTGGAAGCTTCGATGCACCAAGACGATGACGCTACCGTGTAAATGATGAATTCGGGTTGTGAATCGTGCGGGATTGCATGATGGTGCATATTCTGCAAGAGCTCTACCGCCACGCGTACGATTCTTTTCTTTTGTAAAGACTGAGCGCCGATGTGGTCGAGGCGTGATTCCATCCAATTTATCAAAAAGTCCGTTGTATGGTTCTGGATAGCACCTTTCCAGTGCAGTTCCACTGCGGCTTGTTCCGCAGATTGGTTATGCGCAGAAGCGTGGGCGTCGGATGGTAAAATCCCGGACATTCGCTAAAATAACTTCACAAGTCCGAACTTCGCGATGCAGGAAGTCAATAGTAATGATAAGTTATTTGTGGAAAAGCGATGCCAACTGGTTCGCCACATGGTTCAATACTGTGGCTTATCACGCCTTGTATGGTGAGCGCGATGAGGAAGAAGCCATACTTTTCATAGAAGCTTTGGCTAAAGCAGTCTTAGGCGATGATTCTTGGGAGGTGTTGGACCTGGGCTGCGGCTCTGGCCGACATGCCGCAGCTTTTGCCAATCAAGGTTTTCGTACCCTTGGCATCGATTTGAGTTCGAATAGCATTGACAAGGCTCGCTTGGTTTATGGCGAATCTGAATCGTTGCGCTTCCTGAAAGGTGACATGCGCATGTTGGAGGAACATGTGGAAGCCGGTTCTTTTGACGCCGTCGCATCGTTGTTCACGAGCATTGGATATTTCGAAAGCGAAGGGGACTTAACGAAGACGATCTTAGGGGTAGCCCGTGTCTTAAGAATAAATGGAGTTTTTATTCTTGACTTTTTGAATCCAGTAAAGGTGAAAGAAGAATTGGTTGAAGAGGAAGTGAAGGAATCAGGGGGATACACGTTTACCATTCATCGGCGCGTGACGAACGGGTGGATCGAAAAGAGCATTCAGTACATAGACTCCGCCGGACGCCACCAGCATCATGTTGAACGTGTCAGAGCATTAACGCCGAATGACTGGCGTCTGCGGCTCGAGCAGGTCGGAATGAAGATAGAAGCGCATTTTGGCGATTATGACTTGAATCCTTGGCAGGAGCAAGCTCCGCGGAGTATCCTTATCGCCCGAAAGACAACATTTGGCTAAGCTGTAGCATGTTTATTTGGGTCACCGCCCTATCCCAACAAGACTCTTATTGCCATTGTGAGCCTAACCATCGCGGCACAAACGACAAGCTTATAGCGGTAAAAACGCAACTAAATTTCTTTGAATGCGTAGGAGAAGAGCACTTGACCACGCTCATGAAACACTACCGCATCCACATCGACATTCACAAGTTTGAACAGATTTATCTGCACCGCCATAGGTTTGATGTCAACTTGTTCGAATACTGCCTCAATTGAAAAATTGGGGCTTTTTTTTACCGGAATAAATCAACAGAGAAGGCTTGCGCCTGGTTCCAGGCACGGGAATCCAATTTAAGATCGCTGTTGGCCAGAAGGAACGCCACAAGTGCCTCTGTGGGCAAATTGCCTACGAGCTCATCTTGGGCCATGGGACAGCCTCCGATACCTCCAAGGGCTCCGTCAAATCGACGACATCCGCCATCCCAGGCAGCTTTTATTTTCGATTGCGCGTCCCATGGCTTTGCATGCAAATGAGCACCGAAGGTTGTGTTGAGTTCACCTGTGGTCAGTTTCGCAAACACAGTACGAAGAAGTTCGGGGTTCGCGTTACCTGTGGTATCGCTCAGAGCAATCACATCTGGACAAAGCGCTAGGTCGACTCTGGCTACCCAGTCCATAAGTAGGTTTACGCTCCAATCGTCGTCATAGGGGTTACCAAAACCCATGCTCAAATAGACGACCAACTTGCGGCCGCTGTGCTCAACGATGTCGCTGATGTTCAATAACCTTTCCCATGCCCGATTCAAGTCAGCACCTGTGTTGCGCATTTGGAACGTTTCAGAGATGCTCATGGGGAATCCGATGTGCGTTACCCCAGGAGCGACGGCTGCATCTCTGGCTCCACGTTCATTTGCAACAATCACGAGAACATTTGTTTTGCTGGCGAACATCCTTTCATCTTCCAAAGCCTGCAAAACCTTCCGGGTATCTTTCATTTGGGGCACCGCCTTGTGCGAGACAAAACTTCCTAGATCGATGGTGTGAAATCCCACCTCTAGTAAGGTTTTGTAATAGGCAATCTTGTCTTCAGTGGAAATCAGGCTGGGCCATCCTTGAATGGCATCGCGAGGGCATTCGACGAGTTGAAGAGGATGCATAAACCAAAGTTAATCCAATTCAAGACGCAACCTTTTTTCGTCGAATGACGTAAGAAGGCCTACGAATTTTCACTTAGCATATACTAAAATGGAACTGTCTGCTTTTAACCGCCTCCCTCTTGATGAGAAAACCAATTATATGTGGGATCACGGAGTTTGTTTGGCCCAGCGAATCGTAGAAAACCGATATATCCTCTGCATCTTCCAGTTGAATGGTTTTTATGTCGAGGCCATTTACAGCCGACGGAATAACCGAGTTAACGCCATCTTGCCTATCGCTGATTTGCCAGAATGGGAGGGGTATGTCGATCAGGTCCTAACCAACCTTTTGCACTTGAACTGATCATTCGAATAAGATCGGCTGATTCCACTGCTTCAGGTGGACGGTGTCGGATCCAAAATTGAATACCACAGTCGAGCCGTTCAATCGCTTCCACGCGAAAGGGCGGCTTTTCAGTTGGCCAAAGCCTGCAGATACCGAGGGAGCAATGGCCCAAGTTTCAGCGGAGTGGGTGGAAAATGGAATTGATAAAAGGTCGACATGGGCGGCCTCGTTTGCACCGAATTTCGCACGGTGGGAGGCAAGGCGGATGCTGTCTTGAGCGTGTGTCACCACAGATACGGAAGAGCAAGCAGTAGCGTCCACAACCACGCCATACCTGTAGCTGACAGCGATGCGATGGCTCAATTGCCACCCTATCCATGGCATCAGACCTGCACCAAGAGCACAAAGGACCCTAAGGAATTGACCCATGGAGAGCCGCTTTGCAACAACTAAGGTGCCTCCTACAAGATAGCCCGCACTAAGGGCTCCAAGCAGGGGCGAATCCACTGTGCGCAAATCCCAAGTCCAATCCGCGGAATGCCAATATTCGAGCTGTTCCATCACTCGATTTAGGGCAACATTTAATGCATGACTTCCAATGCTTACCGCATGTTCCCAACCCAATACGAAGTGTGCAGCAACTATTCCAGTGAGCGCAGCGCCAACGATAACCATGAAGGGAGAAGCGATTAAGTTGAAGAATAGAAAATACTTAGGGAACAGTCCAAATGTTGGCCAAGCGATGAATCCCGTTCCAAATTGAGCTGCAATAGGAACAACGAGGAATATAGCGATAGGGGTCCACTTATGGCCAGTTCTAACTAATTCGATACCCAGGAGGATAGAGTAGACCGCAACAAAGCTCAACTGCATGCTGAGATCACACGCCCATATTGGGTTGTAAATGAGCATGCCCCAAGCGGCTATGCTCATTAAGTGCATTGCGGAAAGGTTTAACCGAGCCAGTTGTGACAGGCCATACCCGGTAATCATGAGGCCTGCTCGGACCGCTGAAGTTGGGAATCCACAGAACGCAATAAAACACCACGTGACCAATAGCCCTGAAAACCCCAATAGCCGGCATCCGCTTCTTCGATGCCTCAGAAGCATGAGAAACGCAAAAGAAACAAGGCCAACGTGGTATCCACTGACCGCCATCAAATGTGCCAATCCAGCATGGGTGAGTCTGGTTTTAAGAGCCGCGTTCAGCCCTTGCTTGTTGCCGCTGACCAAGGCATTCAGAAGCCCCGGAACAGCTCCTGTAAAATGCGTGTTCAGGAAAGTCCATAACGTGTGCCTTTCGATTAAATGGTCTTGTGGATATTCATTCGACTGGATGCAAGGGAGCGTACAGCTAATGGTGCCATGCACGCCCTGGCTGTGCTTGAATTGCCTCCATGCCGGGGTGCGAAAGGGCCACAGTGTCCCGAGAAAAGTAGAGTCAATGGGTGGTGGATTAAAGGCTTCCGCTGTGAACATGTGACCGGCCTTATTTACACATTCAAGCTGCGATTCTAAACGGGTGGATTCAGCGTTGCGGGTGCAAGTCCAGAGGGAGGTTTTTGGAGCAACGACAAGTGGGTTGAACACGTATTTTAAGTCACTCCCAATCCAGCCCAACGCAAAAAGGGCCACAGCGCAGCATGCAGATTTTTGATCTGACGACCTTCGATAGAGAAAGGGAAACGCAAGGGCCAAGGGGATTGCCACGGGCCACTGCAAGCAACCAAGCCATAGGGCTAAAGTGAATTTTGCAACAGGTGCCCGGAATGGCTTCACATCCATTCTGCAAAACTGCATCAGTTACCACCCTTGAATCTGGACGAATTCAATGGCGCTTATCAGTGAGTCACCGGCGCTATTTGCAAAAGCGATCTGGATTCAACTGCCTAAAAGTATGTTTCCGTCGGATGAAATAATCGAAAATAATGCTCCCTTTATACCGGCCTGTTCGATTCGAAAGGCGTCCTTCAATAGAATGGCATTCCTTGAATTCCTCTTCACGTCGCTTTTTCATGACGTCGAAATTGGCTCTGAAATCCCGGTGGGCCTTCCAGACGGCCGCAAATAAGGCGGTAGATCCTTCCATGAGAAACTTCAGTGCTGCGATTCCGTCGAGTGCCATCCTACGAAGCAACATGGGGTACAAAGCGCGCTGGTGATTATTCTTTACCAGCATATACAGGTTGTTTCGGAAATTCAAGTACGATTTGAACGGACTGATCTTCTGCAACGTTCCTCCACCCAAGTGGTATACAATAGATTGTCCGCAGACACCGATTTTATACCCCCTGTTTTTCAGCCGCCAGCATAGATCGATTTCCTCCATATGAGCGAAGAAGTCTTCGTCCAGGCCACCTACTTCGTACCATGCATCTGCCTGAATGAACAGGGCAGCTCCTGAAGCCCAGAATACTTCTCGGTTGGAATTGTATTGACCGTGATCGGTTTCAAAAACTTCAAAAATCCGTCCAGCGCAAAATGTGAACCCATCGCGATCGATAAAGCCTCCCGCAGCTCCGGCGTATTCAAACAATTCAGGGTCAGTTTCGTTGCGAATGAGCGGTTGACACGCTGCATACACCTCATTTTGCATCATATCAATGACTGGCAGAATCCAATTAGGTGTGGTGCGAACGTCGCTGTTTAATAGGACGAAAAAGTCAGCTGAAATCTCTTTTAGACCGGCATTGTAGCCACCTGCAAAACCCATGTTTTCTTGGAGTTCAATGAGGTGTGCATCCGGGTAATGTTCGCCCAACCATACCTTCGAATCATCGGAACTACCATTGTCAATTACTACAA
This sequence comes from Crocinitomicaceae bacterium, assembly GCA_002690915.1. Taxonomy (GTDB): domain Bacteria; phylum Bacteroidota; class Bacteroidia; order Flavobacteriales_D; family Sanyastnellaceae; genus UA16. Next base: position 7,619 of record NZGF01000062.1, on the reverse strand, counting down.
TTTCGGCATGCTCCTTCGAATGCTCAACAACCGAGGGTAAATAGGTCTCAAGGTGGTGTCGGCCATTCCAATTCAAAATGACCACCGCTACCCGAGGTGCTGATTGGGTTGGTTTTGTCATCGGGGATTAAAAAAGAGGTCTTCTGGCTCTTCTCCAGAGAATGTATCGCGCCGTGGGTTGAGCCTGTTCAATTGGCTGGTTGTCACCCTTAAGGAGTTTTCCCTGCTCCGCAAGATTTGCAACCAGTCGGAGTTTGAAACTTCGCCGAGCATGTCCGAATGCAGCAGCGTGAAGCATTCGGCTACCATGTGCGGAGAAAAGAAGAGGAAACGCTTGTTCGTGAAAGGCCCCGCCCGGTGGTAATGCCATATTTCATAAGGGTAGTAATCCGTCTCGTTGTGTCGTTTTACGATGGTGTTCGGCGGCCCGTAGCGAAGGTAAATGTACCCCATGTCCGTTTCAGCTCCATGGCCTTGCCTGCACGCTCCATACGCCGAATCCGCATAGGCAACAGCAGTAGTGTATTTTCTCCACGCCGATTCAGGACCTGTCGGTGCTTGTTGTTCCCAGAAATAAGCGAGAAACGCTTGCATCTGCGGGACTGTAGCTTCAGTGAGAAAGCCGTCAATTGTTTTACGTTGGGATGCATCAGCTTTGGGATGGTGATCACGGATGTGCTGTTGCAAGGTGAGGGAATCCGTGAATTCCGCAACATAGGAGGGCAATACAACGCCAAAGTCAGCTAATCCCAAAGAATTATGCGGTGCAACGAATTGAAGGGGCAGTGAATTTTCTGCAATGAGCTCGTTGTTCCGCGTAAGCGCCTGAACGACGAGTTTTGCGCGCTGTGTTTCCCTGACATCTGCAAGTGGTATGGAGGCAAATACCGGCAGAATTGGTGCTGCTTTCTTGCGGAAGAATCGCTTTGTGGAGGACATAACGCTGCCACCTTCCGTTTCCAGCCAGCACTGAATGAGAAACATCGAGTCGACAACTTCATCTACTCGATAGAGTTCAGTGTAAAATTGGAGTTTGTTCGCTTCGGTGGATAGTTCTGCTTGGACAAGCGGTAACATTTCATAACCTGAACGGGTTAGGTTGGTCGGTTCACCATCTGCTGCTTGAGCAAAAGCCTCGACAATAAATGGGTCGGAAAATCCTGGGGCATCCGTAGCCAAAAATTCAACAGGAATGGAGGTCGTCTCCGAGAATGAACCCTTGCCACTTTGGTCGCGTAAGGTAATGGCGATGTTGTATACGCCGGGCGGTACTGCAATGCGCTCAAGGTGAAATTGTCGACTGTCCAAAGCATCGAGTGAGTCCAATCCCAGTGGGCCTTCGATGTTTGTTTTGCCATAATTCACTATGCCTTTTGATGATTCTACGACGGCTTCAATTTGGACATGGGTACGCCATCCTTCGTTGGTTTTGCACGCATGAAAAAGGCGGCTTTCAAAGTCGACGTGCACTTCGAGGAAACCTGTTTCGAGGCTCTGGAACCGCAGGACGTCACATGCAATGCTGCCTTGGGCCTGTATATCAGCGAAGCCGAACCAGCATCCGAATATTAAACACGCAGCCGTCTCAGGTATCCTAAAGTTCATTGTGTAAAGGTATTCCCTTTCCGTCATCACTGCCAATGTCGTACATTAGGTTGCAACCATAATTTATGTTTCTTCTCCGTCCTTATTTGACCTGGCTCGTTGCATTGCTATGCTTTGTAGCTCTGCCTGATGTGGCTGATGCCACACACCTCGTTGGAGGTGAGCTAACCTACGTTTATCAGGGAGTTAATTCTTCAGGTCAAAATCAGTTCGAAGTTCATTGCTACATATACCGTGACTGCAGCTCGGCAAACACCAATGAAACTGGATTTGACGATTCAGCGGCTATCGGCGTCTACCAAGGATCAAATTTGATAACTACGGTGTCTGGAAATTTGGATGCCAATTTGGTCACAAATGTCATTCCTCAGAATCCCAATAACTGTGCGTTTTTACCTGAAGATCTTTGCATCGAGCGTGCCGAATACATTGTGAATATTGCACTTGACCCCAGTCAACAGCCCTATTCCTTGGTGCATCAGCGTTGTTGCAGATCACCAGCCATCACCAATTTGGAAGTTCCTCAGGATCAAGGCTTTTCATTAACGAGCACGATTCCTCCAAGTTTGACGTTGTCAAATCCCAACTCATCTCCAACATTCCTTGAATTGCCGCAAGCCTTTGTGTGTAACAATTATCCGTTTCAATTGGATAACGGCGCTGAGGATATAGACGGGGACTCGCTGAGCTATTCGCTGTGTTCGATTTACATGGGAGGTTCCTACTTGTCGCCCATTCCAAACCCGCCAACAGGTCCTCCGTTCACGGAAGTAGGCTGGGCTGCGGGATTCGATGCAACGAACCCGTTGGGTGCCCTGGCAGGACTGAATATTAATCCCGTGACCGGTCAACTAACGGGTATACCAAATCTTACGGGGAAATTTGCCTTAGGCATCTGCGTTACAGAATGGCGCAACGGCCTACCTATAGGGACGATACTGCGTGACTTTACAATGGATGTCGTAACGTGTAACATTCTTTCACCCGGCTACGACTCACCTGAGCCTTGCACGGGCTTGACGGCACAATTTGATCAGTTCTCCAATCCCAGTGAGTCTTACGCGTGGGACTTTGGTGTGGAAGGAACGACCGATGATGTGAGTGACGAAGCTGAACCTGTCTTCACGTATGAAGAACCAGGAATCTACAACGTGAGCTTGTACTTCGAAACTGGAACGTGTGCAGACTCGCTGTTTTTTGAGGTGATTGCTCATGAGCCCTGGGACACGGAATTTGATGTGAATGATTTAACGTGCAACGATGGAGGATGGTCTGGAACGGTCGTTCTTGATACAACCGACTGGACGCCATACATCTCCTATGACTGGGACTTTGGCGCTAACTCCGTACCACCGGCCCTTACGAATGAACATCCTGACGAAGTATGGTTTACGGAAGGGGAGAGCATCAATGTAACACTTGAATCTAGTGTGTTTGGATGCCAGAGTAATGCAAGCGTAGCTTTTGAATTGCCGGAGTTGCCTGAAGCGAACTTTGAGGTGATATCGGAGCCGTGTTCGGGTCTCGAAATTGCTTTCGAAAATCTGTCTCCGGAAAGCGGGCCATTTTCGTGGGATTTTGGCGGTGGTGCAGGGCTACCAAATTCTGAGACGAGTCCATTATTCACCTATCCTTCATACGGCACATACGGAGTCACCCTCACCGCTGGAGCAGGATCAGAGTGTTCGGATGTTCTCACCCTCGAAGTCATTGTTCTTCCTATTGTTCCGTTTGATACGGTTTGGACTATCCAGCCCTTAGCGATTTGTGAGGAGTCTGGATCCACCCTGTTGCAATACCTCGGGGACGGAGCGGATGAAGTGACCTGGGATTTCCCCGGTTTTCTCAACTCCAATGAAGCAACAGTAGAAGCCGAGTTCCCCGATATTGGTGAATACTCTGGTTCAATCACGTTGTACAACGCCTATTGTGACATCCAATCATCTTGGTCAATAACGGTAGATGTGCTATCGCCCTTGTTGGGAGTAGAATATTTGGTGCCAAACGTGATTTCTGCTAACAACGATGCCAAGAATGATGTGATGACTGCCGCTTTAATTGGTCCGGACGGTGAGCATTTAGCCGTGTTAGATCCCGGTCAATTTACCACCTACCGCTTACAGGTCTTTAATCGCTGGGGCAATGAACTTTTCGCTACCAACCAAGCGGGTAAGGGGTGGCGTCCAGGACCAGAAATCAGTGAAGGAACGTACTACGTTACTTTTGATGCGCAGCACGTGTGCGATACCGAGCCGTTTCACTACCACGGTCCAGTAACAGTCGTTCGTTGAATCAATCGACTTCGAGCAAATCGGGTCGAACCATCCTTAACCAAGGCTTGGCCCACGTTGGCACACGAATTGCTCGCTCGCGGTAGTGCTTTTCAGCGCCAAACTCCGAGTAAAAGCGGTCCACTCCTGGATCAGACGACCCTCCAAAATCAAAAACGCTGTTGCCGATTGCTTGTGCATCTGCAATGCCCTGTTCAATAAGCATTACGGTTGCTAAGCCTGATGCGTCAGATCGGACTTGACCGCCGAATGCATAGATAGTTCGCCCTGGATCGTGCAAGAATGTGGCACTTGCGATGCACTGACCCATTTCATTCCGTACGATGTATGTCGACTGGTGTTCTGAAGCCAGTACCCAGGACAGCAACCCCTTGAGTTTGCTGGTATCGGAGGCAATGGATTTGCGCTCACGGGCCTGTTGGTGAAGCTTAAGCAAGATGTTAATGTTCCCTTCAACTTCAATTTGAAGTCCACGCTCGAATCCCTTTCGAGCTTGCTTGGCACGGTGCTTTGGCATCGTTGGAAACGTTCCTGTGGCTTCGTCCGCGCGCAGCCAACGTGTGTGCCGCGCTTGAACTAACCAAGTTGGGGGCCATTCGCCGTGGAGGCCTGGAGGGAGATCGCATACAATGAGGGGAGCGCGCGCGGCTGCTAGCGTTGTACAAAACGCTTTTAAATTTCCTTGTTCCACATGGGAGTCAAGCGCCCAAGAGGGGGTGATCCAGGCTCGTAGTCCTTTGACGCGCGTTACCATGAGTTGCGCATTTACAGGGGCTTGCTGCTCCTTCAACGATTCAATCCATCCGTCATCGGCAAACCAAGAATTAGGGTGGGGGGTAAAGGACGGCATGTGAACGAGGTTGTACGCAAAGAAACAATTAGTTGACGGAAAATGTGGATTCTGACGACAGGGGCTCACGCAGGACGACTTCATTATCGAATACATCGATCACAACGGGGATTGCCTTGTCCAGGTTGTTAGATAACAGGGATTTGCTCAAGGCATTAAGGATCTTCTGTTGAATGAGTCGCTTCAGAGGGCGGGCACCGTATTCGGGTTGATATCCTTCTTCCGCAAGCCACTCGAGTGCATCCTCGGAGATTCGCAGTTGGATGCCCGTTCGGTTCATTCGGGTCTCGAGCTGTTTGAGCTGAATTTGAACAATGGACTTGAGGACCATTTTGCTCAATGGCTCGAATACGACGATTTCGTCGATGCGATTGAGAAATTCAGGTCGCATCTGCCGACGGAGCTGCTCTAAAGCCTCGGAGCGCAGAGCTTCTAACAACTTTGGAGTCATCGTGTGTTCATCTTGTTCAAATCGGGCTTGAATGTGCTCTGTCCCCGCGTTGGATGTCATGATGATGAGTGTGTTACGGAAATTCACTAAACGCCCTTTTGCGTCTGTCAAACGCCCATCGTCGAGCACTTGCAAGAGTATGTTGAATACGTCGTTGTGGGCCTTCTCAATTTCATCAAGCAAGATGATGGAGTAAGGACGTCGCCGCACCGCTTCCGTGAGTTGTCCGCCTTCGTCATGGCCTATGTAACCGGGAGGGGACCCCAACAAGCGACTTACGCTGTGACTCTCCTGGAATTCACTCATGTCCAGCCGGATCATGGCTTGTTCGTCGTTGAACAATGCATCTGCTAATGATTTAGCGAGTTCTGTTTTCCCAACGCCTGTGGTTCCTAAGAACAAAAAGGTACCTACAGGTTTGCCCTCATCGTTCAACCCACTTCGCGATCGCCGAACCGCGTCCGAAACTGCCGCAACAGCAGCGTCTTGACCTACAACCCGCTCTCCGAGCAGTGCTTCCAATGTGAGCAAACGATCTTGCTCCTTGGTGACCATTTTTTTTACGGGGATACCAGTCCAAGAAGCAACGATATCAGCGATTTCAATCGCGTCCACTTCCTCTTTTATCAACTTGTCAGTCTCTTGTATGGCTAGCAAAGAAGCTCGGTCAGTCTGAATTTGCTGATCCATGGTTTGCAAGCGACCGTATCGAATTTCTGCTACCCGACCGAAATCGCCTTCACGTTCGGCACGTTCAGCCTCCAACTTTAACCTTTCCTTCTCCGCATTTGAAGCTGCGATTCGATCTGCAATCGCCTTTTCATTTTCCCATTTAGTTTGCAATACATCTCGTTCCTCTCGCAAATTGGCGAGTACCACGCCGAGCTCAGCGAGTTTTGCTGTGTCGTTTTCCCTTTTGATTGCCTCTCGCTCGATTTCGAGTTGCATGATTCGGCGATTGAGTTCATCCAATTCTTCGGGCTTGGAATTCATTTCCAAGCGCAACTTAGAAGCTGCCTCATCCATCAAGTCGATGGCCTTGTCGGGCAGCTGTCGGTCGCTCAAGTACCGCGTCGACAGATCCACCGCAGCAATGATGGCTTCATCGAGGATTTGTATTTGGTGGTGGTGTTCGTATTTGTCCTTAATACCACGTAAAATCGAAATACTCGCTTCGCGGTTGGGTTCTTCTATCAATACAGGTTGAAAGCGGCGCTCCAGAGCCTTGTCTTTTTCGATGTATCTCTGGTATTCATCCAGGGTCGTCGCCCCAACAGCACGCAATTCACCACGCGATAAGGCAGGCTTAAGGATGTTCGCTGCGTCCATAGCACCCTCACCGCCGCCCGCACCTACCAACGTATGGATTTCGTCAATGAAAAGGATGGTGCGATCCGCTTGGCTCTGCACCTCCTTGATTACAGCCTTCAGCCGTTCCTCAAATTCGCCCTTATACTTTGCACCTGCAATCAAGGCTCCCATATCCAGACTGAATATGGACATCCGAGCCAAATTTTCTGGCACATCCTCTTGAATGATGCGGTGCGCAATGCCTTCTGCGATGGCGGTTTTGCCGACACCGGATTGCCCCACCAAAAGAGGATTGTTCTTGGTCCGACGGCTTAATATTTGCAGCACACGCCGAATTTCCTCGTCTCTTCCAATAACGGGGTCCAGTTTGCCATCTGCGGCGAGTTCATTCAAATTTCTCGCGTACGTATTTAGGGCATTGTACGTCACTTCTTGCGAAGCGGAGGTTGTCTTTCCCCCTTGGCGGAGCAATGCAATGGCCTCTTTGAGGTCTTTTTCAATTACCCCAGCGTCTTTCAAAAGTTGAGCAGTACCATCGGATTCAGCCAGCATTGACTGCAAAAGGCGATCAGTTGAAACATATTCATCACCTGACTTGCGAGCTAATCCGACGGCACGTTGTAGGACACGGGATGCAGGACGTGACCACTGTGGATTAGCTGCTTGTTGCTGAGGCAACGCCTTCATTCGTTTGGAATTTGTGGCCCTCAGGACATCAGTGGCGAGGCCCATTTTCTGAAGCAATGCTGGGACCATGGGGTCTTCCCCGCGAAGCAGGGCATCCAACAAATGTACCGTGTCAACGCTCGGGTGATTATTGACCAAGGCCTCTTGCTGCGCATTGCTGATTACAGCTTGGCTCTTCAGGGTGAATGTGTTTGCATCCATGGGTTTATGTTTGGCTTGCTTTGCACAAATCCAATTCCAAAGCGTAAAAGCCCATGATTCCATGTCAAGGTGGCTGATTGTTCGGGTGGAGTCCGACAAAATTGCAGTGATGGCGTGAGATTGCAGTAAAGTTGACAGATGAAGACCGCAATTACGCAACACCGTGAAACCGGTGTTGACTCCGTTTACACAGGTTACGATGACGGTTCTTTTTGACCAATTG
>NZGF01000061.1 GCA_002690915.1 Crocinitomicaceae bacterium | reverse complement strand
CGAAAATAGAACCGGCGTACAAGGGTGTGAAATATTTACTCAGGATGTCTGAAAGGATTTTCGAATGCTTCAGATTGCTTGATGGTTGAGAGGAGTTGAATCTTCCGTATCGCCCACCCCAAGCGCAACCTTGAAACACAAAAAACCCCCGCCGAAGCGAGGGTTGATGGGTGACTAATGGGATTTGAACCCACGACCCCTGGAACCACAATCCAGTGCTCTAACCAACTGAGCTATAGCCACCATTTGCCCCAGAAGGGAGCGCAAAGATAATTGAGATTTCTAAAGTCCACGCAACCCGTCGGCAAAAACACGACGCGCCAGTGAATCCTGAAATGGGAGGCGGTTTTGGATGGGACAACCGATGGCATCGGTCTCCGCTGGAACTACCGACCGGCCGCTCAATGCCTGCTCAACGGCCAACGCCAAATCAGCGCTTCGAGGTGTGGAACGGTGTTTTCCTAAGGCGTAATAGAGGTCGTTCACACGGCCTCGGTAGACTACCTCTCCGTTCGGGCTAACCAGCGCTGCTTCAGGGGTAAAACGCGCGCCCACCGCCTCCGACCAACCGACCGTATCGCGCGCCAGTTCCCATTTCACCCCATAGCGCTCTGCAAACTCGGCGATAGCTTCATCCGTCACAGTGGGGTTCGGAAACCAACCCACGAGCTCTGCTCGGGGATCTTCAGCAAGGCTCCACTGCTCATGCAAAGCATTGAGATAAAACGTGTAATCTTGGCAAATTGGGCACAGTGGCGCCAAAAACACCCACACCTGCCACATCAATCAACGACTTGAACCGTGTGGCTGCGTACCAGTCCGTCGGCCGTGGTCAACCGATAGAAGTAGGTTCCGGCTTGTAATGCGTCCAGCACAAAGGACTGCTGGTGATGCCCACGAGGGAACGACTGCATCGGCAACCAGGTGTCCACCACGCGGCCCCGCACATCCAACAGTTCGAGCGTCATATCCATCGGCTCGTTCAGGTGCCAACTCACTGTCACATCATGCCCTGCGCGCGCCGGATTGGGCCACGCCGGGAAAAGCACATCGCTTTGGTAAACGATGCGCGTGTCTTCATCTGCAGTGGACAACGTAATGTTTTCATCGCCTTCCATGTATTCCACAAATTGGAAAAAGAGGACGTACATCTCATCGCCTGTGAGGTCGCCCCAACTGGTCCATTGCGGCGGGTCGTTCGGGTTATCGGGGTTGTCCGAGGTATTGTCGTACGTACAAATAGCGTGCATCGTGTAACCCGCCGGAACGTGCTTCAAGGATGGGAAGTCATAAATCCCCTGCCAATTGAAATCCCATTCAGGAATGGAAATGAGCGGAATGGTATCCGCTTGGTTGGGCGAGACGGCAAAAACTTCCCATGCCTTGCCCAGCAAATGGCAATGCGGCATGACGCTCAACAAGCTAATGTCCTCATCAATAGTCATCGTACCATGGAACGTTTTGATTTCATTCGGCTGGATGAAGAATGACTCTGGTAAGTTGGCAGGTGTCATCATTTCCAGTTCGACCTCGCGCTGCACGGGGACATCGGCGAAGAATAAATTGAATGAGGTCAAATCCGACTCCTCCACCGGAGTGGGGCCGTAGTGCATCTGCAACAAGAACCGTCCGTTCGGACCAATTTTCTTACCAATGGTAGATGGGAACACCGTGGGCTCGACCCCTGGCGCCCAACCACCAAAGAGAAAATCCTCTACCGGGACTCCATAATCGCCGAAGCTTTCGTAGCCCTCCTCCGGCGTCTGCGCGTCCAGTTCTTCTGCGTCCGAGATGGACATGGCGCTCTCGGTATAACCTATGAGTGCGTGATGTGCAATGGCTCCATTTTCAGGTCGAATCTCCACCGCACGTATTTCAGTTTCCTCCGTTACACCTGTTTCCAAAATGTATACTTGGTATTGCTCTTCCATGTCGCCGCCATGCACGTACGCACTTGGCATCGAAATCACCAAATCCGGATTACCCACCTGACTGCCCTCCGGGAAATCAGGCAATCCAGGATTGTCAGCTGGGTCACCTTCTGGAGCTCCCGCCTCATGCCAATCAGCCAAAAGCGCAATTTCAGCTTCTGTCAAAAACCGCTCTCCACGCAACGTGGAATACGCTGGGTCAGGAGTCCAAGGCGGCATGTACTTCGTACCTGTTACGTAGCTTATGAATGAACTGTACTCGCTGACTTCTTGATACGACGTGAAGGGCATCGGCCCGATCTCGCCCGTTCGGTGGCATTCGGTGCAATTCTGGTAAATAATCGGAGCGATGTCCGCGTGGAAAGTCGGGACTTGCGACCAGGCGGTCATTGCTCCTCCCACTAGCAAAATGACAAGCAATAAATTTCTAGGCATTTGTAAAAGGTACGAAACTCTCTCAATAAAGACGAGCTGCGGCCGTTAAGGCTTTACCAAATCCTTGCGACCTTTGGTCCCCATGGCTTCAGAACCCGCCACCGTCCGACGCATTTTGCATATCGCGAGCTGGTACCCCAGTGAGGTACACGGAACCCTAGGTAATTTTGTGGAGCGACACGTTCAGGCCATCTCAACGTTGAACGGTGGTGAAGTTTGGTTCGCCGCGGCAGTTCCAGCTGGAGATGTCGTCCCAGCCAACACGGTATGTGATCACGGCACCTACACCGAGCGCATTTTTTACTTTCGAGCGCGGAAGCCCATCGTGTGGCAGGTCAGCCGAGCCCTACTCCGTGCTGCCGAGGAAGCAACGCCGTTTGACCTCATTCATCTTCACGTCGCCTACCCGGCGGGCCGGGCTGCACGGACCTTGGCACGTAGATGGAACGTCCCGCTTGTCTTGACCGAACATTGGACAGCCTACCATGCCGAGCAAAGGAACTCGGTTCCATCGTGGAGACGCTGGGCCATGCGGGCCACAGGCCATGCGGCATCGGTCATTTGCCCAGTCTCGGAAGACTTGGCCTCAAGCATGCGAGCATTCGGAATCACCGGAACATTCAACGTCGTACCCAACGTAGTCAACACCAAACTCTTCCATCCATCAGCGTCTCCGTTCCAGGGCAGCACGTTCAATGCCCTGCACATCAGCTCGCTGCGCGACGATCAAAAGAACATCAGCGGGCTGCTACGGGCTTCCCGTAAAGCCCTCGACCGATGCGATGCCCTCCGCATCAGCATCATCGGCGATGGCGATCCCCAACCCCATAGGGCGTATGCGCGATCTTTGGGATTAGATGAACGGGTGGAAATCGCCGGTGAAATCCCGTTGGTCGAGGTAGCAGAGCGCATGCGCGCGGCCGACGCACTGGTACTCTTCAGCCGTTACGAAAATTTTCCTTGCGTCATTCCGGAGGCTTGGGCCAGCGGGATTCCGGTGCTCTCCACCGACGTTGGCGGCATCCGCGAACACCTCACCCCCGAGCGCGGAGCCTTGGTCGCGTCCGAAGATGAAAATGCACTCACCGATGCACTCTGCACCTGGGCGAAAGACGGTGCCCCTTCTAACGCTTCAGACCTAAGGAATCACGCAGAGGCGGTCTTCAGCATGGCAGCTGTGGCGCGAGCCTATACGGAAGTATACACCGAGGCCGTCACCCGCCAAACCGCAGCGCAATGAGCAGATCCCACGAACACCATTCCATTGCGACCCGTGCACTGTTGCTTGCATTCACGACCGCGGTTATTTTGCTGAACACGCGCGTGCTTGGTGCCTCAGGACAAGGTGAGGTTGCTTGGATTCAAGTGGGCATTTTGGTGGTTACCGGTTTCAGTGGCTTTCTTGCCGGTGGGGCAGTCGTTTACCTACAAAAAGAAATCCCCCTGCGGGCCATGTTGATTCCTGGGCATTCCTGGTTGATTGCATCTGCTGTGCTGGGCACATGGGCGGGCATTAGCACGGGATTTTTGCCCGCCGAACATTTCGGTGCAATGGCCGGCTTGGGATGGCTACAAGGCGTGATCATCTTCCACAGTCAACTCCTGCTTGCAGATCACCGCATCCGCAAGCACAATGTCCTCCAGGTGATGCAAGGCGGACTGCTTCTAGCGGGCTTACTCATGGCTTTTTTCGGAATGGACAACCATTCGATTGGTGCCTTCGTTGGAGCATTGGCGGGGAGCCTGGGACTCACGGCCGCGTTGTCCATTTTTTGGGCTTCAAAATTGCCGACCGTCGACACAGCTCATTCGCCGATGGAAGTTGTTCGGAAACTTTGGAAATTCGGACGTTCCGCTCAGACAGGTGCATTGCTCCAAATGCTCACAAACCGCTCCAACCTCAGCATCCTCGCCCAAAGTTCAGCAGGCCTCGCCGCCTCAGGCGTTTATTCGATCGCTTATTACGGACTCGAAGCCATGTGGCTGGTGCCGCGCGCGCTGGCGCCTCTGGTGTATACGCGCACGGCAGCTGAAAAAGACCGATTGATTAGAATGAATGCCACGCAAAAAGCGCTTGGAAAAGCCCTCCTCGGAACGGCTGCACTCTTAGTCGTTGCAGTACTGATTCCTGACACCTGTTTTGCTTGGGCCTTTGGCTTTGATGGCATCCAACCTGTGGTGCGTGCGTTGGCACCGGCCGCGCTGTTCGGCGCTGCTGCTTCCATCATGGCCCACCACCTTTCTGGCATTGGCAAGCACCATTGGAACGCTGCAACCTCCGGGTTGGGGTTGGTCACCTTGTTGGCCTTGGCCCAAGAATGGACTCCTGAATCAGGTGCTATTGGCGCGGCTTGGGCGGCTTCGGTCGCAGCTGCTGTTCAATGTGCTGGACTGCTCATTGCGTGGTGGCGGTGTGAGCGGGTTTAACCTAGCTCCGAAAGCCCAGCCACAGCGGGAGGACGCTTCACTTGAAATCCTTCCCCAAATTCCAACCCGGCCAATCGCCCCATGGCTAAATCGCGTGCCTTCAAGTGCTCTAAGAATTCGGGAGAACTAATCGGGGTCGCCGGCTCGGTGTCCTCCGATTCTGGCTGATGGAATTGGGTCGCATACGCAGCAATGGCTTGGGCCTTCACATCCGAATACCCTTCGATGTCAACCACAAAGTCGGGGTTCAACCAATGATCCTGGATGCCGTGATAAACCGCCTGAGGGCGCCAGGCCTCTTGGCCGGTATCGATTTTAGCTAGGCCGCTGAGAAACGCAGCGCGGTGAGCGAGCTCGGCTCCGCGGCCGTGGTCAGGGTGACGATCGCTCAGCGCGTTGGCGATGACTTGGCGTGGACGTAGACGCCGCAAGACTTCAATCATCGTTCGCAACGTCGACTCATTAACCTCGAAAAACCCATCGCCTAAGTCGAGGTTTTCGCGGTGCTCAACACCGAGGATGGATTGAGCAGCGGCAGCTTCGGCTTTGCGCGTCTCAGCAGTGCCACGCGTACCTAACTCGCCGCGAGTCAGGTCAACAATGGCCACCCGAAGGCCCTGTGCCACACTTTTGGCCAACGTACCACCGGCAAACAACTCCACGTCGTCTGGATGGGCGCCGAACGCCACAACATCAAAATCGTGATCCCTGCTCATACCACTAAAGTACAATCCGATACCGTGGAAGTTTCCTTTCGTGCGTTGAACAAGTGCCTTAAAGGTGTTGTTTTGTGACCATGGCAATCACCAACCCCTCTGAAGCGCTCGTCATCGGCGCAGGCTTCGCTGGCATCGCTGCCGCCACCCAACTGGCGGAATTGGGACACCAAGTCGATTTGCTTGAGCGCCACGACCACGCCGGCGGACGAGCCCGGGTTTTTGAAGCGGAGGGATTTACGTTCGACATGGGGCCGAGTTGGTATTGGATGCCGGACGTTTTCGAGGCCTATTTTAAAAAATTCGGCGGAGATGTGGCGCAGGAACTCAACCTGGTAAGACTCGACCCTTCGTATACGGTCTGGTTTGAAAACGGCCCCGTCGAAATCCCGGCAGGCCTGAATGCACTCAAATCGACGTTCGACGTCATCGAACCCGGAGCGGGCAATGCCTTGCAAGCTTTCCTCGACGAGGCGCAAATCAAATACGAGATCGGGATGAACGGGTTTGTGCAAAAACCCGCCCATAGCATTATGGAATTTGCCACGTGGGAAACCCTCAAGCAGTCCACAAAGCTCACTTTGCTTCGGAGCTTCAGCGAACACGCGCGGAAGTACTTCAGCGACGAACGTCTGCTGCAAATCATCGAATTCCCAGTATTGTTCTTGGGCGCCAAGCCCGAGAAAACACCTGCCTTGTACAGCTTAATGAACTACGCGGACACGGTTCTCGGAACGTGGTACCCTATGGGTGGTATGCATGAAATTGTTCGCGCGATGGTTCGTGTAGCGGAGAAGAAAGGCGTTCGATTTCATTACAATTGCGACGTCAAGCAAATCACCGACAACGGCAAACGTGTATCGGGTGTAGAATTGCAGGACGGCACACGATGGGTGGCCGACACCGTGGTCGCTGGTGCGGACTACCATCACGTCGAACAGCACCTGTTGCCCGCGCAGTGGCGCAGATATGATGCGGCTTATTGGGACTCACGCGTTATGTCACCGAGCTCATTGCTATTCTACGTCGGTGTCAACACCCGTGTCCCAAAGCTCCAGCACCACAACCTGTTCTTTGACACCCCTTTTGGCCCACACGCGGATACGATATACGACACGCAAACGTGGCCCGATAATCCGCTATTTTACGTGAGTGCTCCATCGAAAACGGACAACAGCATAGCACCCGAAGGTTCGGAGAACATGTTCTTCCTCATTCCGCTGGCACCCGGGTTAAATGATGAACCCGGATTGCGCGATCGATATTTCGATGAAATGTGCGACCGATTGGCACAACACATCGGCATGGACATTCGTCCGCACATTGTCTACAAGCGTTCCTTTGCGCATGAAGAGTTCCAAGAAGACTACCGGGCCTTCAAGGGCAACGCTTACGGGTTGGCCAACACCTTGCGCCAAACCGCATTTTGGAAGCCAAAGATGAAAAGCAAGCTCCCCGGACTGTTTTTCACCGGCCAATTGACCACTCCTGGACCTGGGGTCCCGCCGAGCCTCATTAGCGGCGAGGTGGTTGGGCAAGAAGCACATGGATACCTTGTAAAACAGGCGGTAGCAGTCGATTGAACCAATTCCACCCGTATATTGTTACCATCCCATGACCGGAATTCAGCTATACAATGATGTGTGCCGAGCGTGCAGCGTAATGACCACGAAAGCGTACAGCACCTCGTTTTCCATGGGCATCCGTTTCTTGGGGGCAGCGCTTCGACAGCCCATTTATTCCATTTATGGATTCGTACGTTTTGCCGATGAGATTGTCGATACGTTTCACCACGTGGATAAAGCCGTGCTTTTTGAGCGATTCAAGCACGACACGGAAACCGCACTGAGCGAAAAAATCAGCCTCAATCCCATCCTGCATTCCTTTCAAGAAGTTTACCACACGTACAACCTCGACAAGGAACACGTAGACTTGTTCCTGCGCAGCATGCAGTGGGACTTGCACAAAATCGATTATGACCGCACCGGATTCGAAGAGTACATCGTCGGCTCTGCCGAAGTAGTTGGTTTGATGTGCCTCAAGGTCTTCGTCAACGGCGATCAATCCGAGTACGAGCGATTAAAGCCCTATGCCGAGCGACTAGGTGCGGCTTTCCAGAAGATAAATTTTCTCCGGGATATCAAGGCAGATTTCGCCGAAATGGGACGGACCTATTTCCCAAACTTGGACATGACCACGTTTAACGAGGAGACAAAGTTGCGCATCGAAAAGGAGATCAACGCGGACTTCCAGGAAGCGTACAAAGGCATCGTACAACTGCCGCAAACAAGCCGTCTCGGTGTGTACGTGGCGTACATCTACTACCAGCGTTTGTTCCAGAAGATTCGCTCGCTTCCAAGCAACCGAATAATGGAAGAGCGCATTCGCATTCCTAACGCACGGAAGGCGAGCTTGGCTGTTAGCTCGTATCTCCGTCACAGTTTCAACTTGTTGTAATGGTTCGAATGCCGGCTTCAACCAGCCTTTTTTTGGGGCTGGCACTGGCTATGGCGTGCACAGCTGCCCGTGCACAAAGTACCTTGCCATTGAACGACGTGCGAGCGGCTTACCGTGCAGCGTGCTTGGAACCTTCCAACAGCGAAGTGGTTTCAGCCTTCATCCTCAGTGCTGAGCAATGGGTAGGAGCCGATTCCACCGAAGCGTTTGGTAAAGGTCTCCTCGCAACAGCGCGCATGATGAGAGCAGAAACGCTTTTCAATCCGCTCGAAAAGCTCCAGACTTTTCGCGCTCAACGTGAGCCACTCGAAGAGGCCATCTCAGCGGATCCTGACCATCCAGAGTTGCGGCTCTTTCGGCTGTCTATTCAATGGTCCGTACCGTTTTTCTTGGATTATGCGGACAACATGGGAGAAGATGCCAAAAAGGTAGCCGCAGCATTGGACGCGGGCTATTGGGTCAACGATTCCGAGCAGGGCGCTTTTGCCTCAACTTTTCTACAGCACCTCAACGATGACGCTTCCGAACGATAACATTCAACCTATCATTGGCACGGACATGGTGGTCCTAGTCGACCCGAATGACAAGGAGATCGGAATGATGGAAAAAATGGAAGCCCACGAGAAAGGGCTGCTTCACCGGGCCTTTTCCCTTTTCATTTTCAACAGCAAAGGTGAGTGGTTACTGCAACAACGTGCATGGGGAAAATACCACAGCCCCGGCCTATGGACCAACGCCTGCTGTAGCCACCCGAGGCAAGGTGAAACATCGCAAGCCGCGGCCATGCGGCGGCTTCAAGAAGAAATGGGCATGTACTGCCAAGCTAGGCCGGTGTTCCAATTCCTTTACCGAAGTGAGTTCTCCAATACCTTGATTGAGCACGAGTTGGATCACGTCCTCATCGGCTACTCAGACACCGCACCCAAGCCTAATCCGAAGGAGGTCGCCGGTTACCGCTACGTCAGCTTGGCCGACCTGGAATACGAGCTGAAGCTGTATCCCACCAATTTCACGGTCTGGTTTCGCATTTGCTTCCAGGAGGTGAAAGAAGAACTCGCCAAGCTTCAACTTTCCGCTTGATGGCCGTCGGGTCCAAAAACACTGTCATAATTGGCGCCGGTGTAGCAGGGATGGCTGCAGCCATTCGCACAGCTGCGCAAGGCCACTACGTGACTGTCCTTGAAGCAGCGGAAGAACCCGGGGGGAAGCTGCGTGAGCAAACCCACGGCGGCTATCGTTTCGATGTGGGACCTTCGCTGTTCACTTGGCCGGATTTAATCCTGGAACTCGAGGCACTTGCACGTCTAAAGGCCGCTCCCAACGCCAAACTCCCTCCGCCCTTTAGCTACCGAAGGTTGGACCGTTCGACCCACTATTTCTGGGAGGACGGGAAGCGCCTGACCGCCTGGGCCGATCGACAGCAGTTCTGTGAGGCGTGCGCATCCGAATTCGACGTACCGGCTAAGCGCTTGGCAGCGCACCTTGAGCACAGCTCGGCTTCCTTCGAAGCCACACGACGAATTTTCCTCGAGCAGAGTTTACACGAGTGGAGCCGCCGCAAAACCGGTAAATGGCGAGCCGCCGCCCGCTTCGCGCACCGCCTTCCTTGGTTCGGCACCTTGCACCGCTGGAACCGCCGACAGCTCAAGGAACCGCACCTTGTGCAGCTGTTTGATCGGTACGCCACTTATAACGGGTCCGACCCGCACCGCGCACCAGCGATGATGCACGTCATCCCCCACCTCGAGCATGGGCAAGGTACGTTCTTCCCGGAACACGGCATGGTCGGAATCACCCGGCACTTGCACGCTTTGGGCGTGGCGCTGGGTGTAGACTACCGCTTCGGCCACCGCGCCCAGCGCATTGAACACAATGGCACGCGGGTCACCGGCGTGCAGTGTACAGATGCCGACGGCCACATGCACACCTTTTCAGCGGAAACCGTCATCTCCAATGCCGACATATGGCCAACATTTCGCACCCTCTTGCCCGATCTGAAGGCTCCGGAAAACATCCTCCAACAGGAGCGGTCAACGAGCGGAGTCATCTTCTACTGGGGCGTGCGGACGAAGAGGCCGGAATTGCACCTCCACAACATCCTGTTCAGCCGGGATTACCGGACCGAATTCGACACCATTCAGCGTGAAGGCCATCCGGGCGACGACCCGACGGTGTACATCCACATCAGCTCCAAACTCAAGCCCGATGACGCGCCACAGGGTGGCGAAAACTGGTTCGTGATGGTCAACGTCGGGGCGGATCCCGCTGGCGTGGAGGCGCGTCTGCCGCTGATTCGCGCCGCTGTCCTGCAAAAAATTGAGCGCACACTGGGCGTCGACGTTGAACCGCTCATCGAAACCGAGCGGCACTTCACGCCGACTACCATCGAATCGCGCACCAGTTCGCACCTCGGAGCACTTTATGGCGCTAGCTCCAACAGCCCTCTCTCTGCCTTTCTCCGCCACCGGAATCGGTCCACCCAACTGGAAGGATTGTACTTTAGCGGCGGGAGCGTTCATCCTGGCGGCGGTATTCCCCTGTGTTTGCTGAGCGCCCGCATCACCTCCGACCTCATCGAACAGCGGCCATGAATACAGCGAGCTTTGAACGGTATTGGATCCCTCGGATAATGGTGCTGCTCCATGCCGTAGGGGTCACGGGCATCCTTGCGGGCTTCGGTCAGTACTTCCTTGATTTCACCGCGGCCAATCTCCTCGTCAATGGAGTACTGGCGCTTTGGGCAGACTGGGAAGAACGGCATTGGACCTGGGCGGCTGCGTTCGGAGGCGGCATCGTGGTCGAAATCATCGGCGTGCAGACCGGCTACCTCTTCGGTGATTACAGCTACGGAATGGCGCTGGGGCCCATGGCTGCAGGTGTCCCATTAATCCTCGGTGTGCTCTGGTGGATTTCCCTCTTCGGATGCGGATGGTGGACGGATCGGCTAATGAACCGCCTGCAATGGGGGTCGCAAACCCTCAGAGGAAAGCTCAGACGTGCGCTGATCGCCGCGACCCTGATGATGGCCTTTGATAGCCTCATCGAACCCGTTGCCATTCAGGCGGGCTGGTGGGCGTGGAAAGGCGTAAACGTGCCGTGGTTCAATTACGCATCATGGTGGGGAATCAGCTTTATTTTTTACCTGCTCCCTCGGCAACGGCGAGAAAACATCGGGACGGGATTTCTTGTTGCCATCTTTGTATTCTTCTTCGTTTTTTTGAATTGGTTTCCATGGACACGCTGACTTTCCTCTCCCCCGCTTTGATTGTACTCGCCACCTTCATCACCATGGAAGGTGTAGCGTGGGTAGCGCATAAATACCTAATGCACGGATTGATGTGGTATTTCCACGAAGACCACCACGTCCATGAGCCCGGATTCTTCGAAAAAAACGATGCCTTCTTTTTGATTTTTGCCGTGCCCAGCGCTTGGTGTTTCATCACCGGTTCCATGGCCGGGGGCGACTTCCGCATCTGGATAGGGACCGGCATAGCTGCGTATGGCATGGCGTACTTTCTAATCCATGATATCTTCATTCACCGGCGTTTCAAGATTTTTAGACGCACAGAAAATGTGTACCTGATGGCCATTCGCAAAGCCCACAAGGTGCACCACAAGCACCTCAATAAAGAAGACGGGGAGTGCTTTGGCATGCTCTGGGTGCCGTGGAAATATTTTGCTGACGCCCGCAAATCAATGCGCGCAAAACGCCAATCAAGCATCGGGTAATGTGGTACGAATTTGACGGATTATACCTCGCAGTGAATCTGGGCTGTTTGGCCTTACCGCTGCTATTGAGCTTTGACAAAAACGTTCAGTTTTACAAGCAATGGAAGTATTTCTTCCGCGTCAACCTTGCCATTGCCGCCTTCTTCATCGTGTGGGATGCCGTCTTCACAAAGATGGGAATCTGGGCGTTCAACCCCGATTATTTTCTTGGTCCGTCCATATGGGGATTGCCCTTTGAAGAGTTGCTCTTCTTCGTTTGCATCCCTTATAGCAGCGTGTTCACGTATTTCTCGCTCCAGCACTACGTGAAACGCAACCCGCTTAAACACGCAGAATCCACCTTGTCCATTTCAGCCATTTTGATTTGCGCGGCCTTGGTAGTGGTCTTCTTCCCGCGTACATACATCGCGCTGACGTCCTTTCTCACGCTAATTTGGTTGGTGTGGGCGCAGCGCAACGCCAAACCGTTCATGGCAGATTTGTGGCTGGCTTTCTTCGTTTTGTTGGTGCCTTTTGTTGTTTCGAATGGCATCCTCACGGGCCTGTCGTTTTGGGAATTTCCCTTCATTCATAATGATGCCGCCGCCATCACAGACCAGATTGTCTGGTACCATCCAGGACACAATACCGGTTGGCGCATCTTCACCATGCCCGCAGACGACTTGGTGTATGGCTTCCTACTCATCGCCATGCACATTGCCGGCATCGAGGCCCTGCGCAAGCGCGATGCCGAGAAGCAGCGCCTATCCTGATCATTCCGACCAGCGAAATGACACGTTGACCGGCCGGTGGTCGGAGAGTTCAACCTGTCCAGTTCGGTAGTCCACAACATCCAGTTCCGGGCTGGCCCACACTTGGTCGATTCGCAAAAAAGGCAAGTCACCGATGTAGGTGGCACCGAGGAAAGGACCTTGGAACAATCTGGCGGAACGATACGCATCGCGAAGGTGCGTACTAAACCGCTGCGCAGCGTATGATACCGGTGTGTCGTTAAAGTCGCCCACAGCAATCACTGGATGCGGGCTTTCAGCGACCGATTCTGCAATCTGCTCGGATTGGTCCGTTCGCTTCTGCCACGCTGCGGTCAATCGATTGTACACCCGCAAACGAGCTGCCTCGTCTTGCACGTTGAGCGCATCCTCGTAATCCTCTTTTTCAAAGCCGATGCTGCTCAGGTGCATGTTGTATACACGCACGGTATCGCCCCAAACGTCGAGGTCAACGTGCATACCGCTGTTGTTTTTGTCGTTGTCGAACCGAAGGGCCGATTTGGACACAATTGGAAAACGTGACAACACCGCCAAGCCGAATAACTTGTCTTGGCCACGGCCGAGGTCGAATTCCTCTTCCCAATATGCGAGACCGGTAGCCTCCTTGAGTCGCTCAGCCGACATCCACGGTTGTCGGAGGTCCTCTAGAAAGCATTCTTGCAAGCAAATGACATCCGCCTTTTGGGCACCGAGGTAGCTCAAAATGGAGTCCCGAACGCCCGGGTGCTCAATCCACGCATACCGGTTGAATTGCCTCACGTTCCATGTCACCACCTTCAGTCGCTTCACGTCCACATCGCTGGGGGAACTCACAGCGCCCCACGTGGCCGTCATGTGTGGCCAACTCAAAGTAAGGATGAGACCACCGATCAAGCCCGTCTTCCAGCGGCGCGACCACAGTGCCCCAAGCACTCCGACGATGAGAGCAGCAGAAGCCAAGGGATAGGCCATTCCAAAAAACGCCAACACCGGCACTTCCACCGGGGAAACCCGTGCTGCCAATTCGGCAAATAGCACTCCTATTCCACCCGGAATCATAAAAAGGAATGACCACACTGGCCGGAAGGTGGAACGCTTTGCGGTCATCGATTGGATTGCCGAAAGAGGAAGTCCTTTTCTTCAGGAGTAAGGTTTTCATACCCGTGCTTGGATACTTTATCAAGGATGGCGTCCATACGCTCAGCACGTTCATGATTTTCGCGGTTGAATTCCTCATCGCTTTTGACCCGAGCAGACCGGCTATCTTTCACCTTTCGGAACCGCGTCTTCTCTCTGGGTCTCGGAATGCTGCCTCCTTGGATCAGGCCCATGAAGGCGTCGATCAAGCGCTCAAACCACCCCACCCAGTCACGCCCCGCTTGAGACTGCTTAATCATTAGATAACCAAATGCCGCACCGCCCAAGTGGGCCAGGTTACCACCGGCGTTAGCCCCGTTTCCCAAGGCGAAATAATCGAGGAGTACCCAACCGATAGCGAGGTACTTCAGCGGGACTGCGCCGAGTAAAAACAGGCGCACATTAGCGTTCGGGTTGGCAGTAGCCGTCGCGGCCATAATAGCCATGGTCGCTGCGCTTGCACCATAAGCAAACGTGCTTTGTTGTAACGCCGGAGCCAAGTTGGAGGCCAAGGCATACAAAACGAACCCTGCCAAACCTCCTACTATGTAGGTGCTAAGTAACCGCCGTGCACCGAACTGCACCATGAACATGCGCCCCATCCAATACAACCAAGCCATGTTAATGACCATGTGCCAAATATCCACGTGCACGAACATGTGCGTAATCACGGACCAAGGACGGTACATCAACACATCGACATCCCAGGACACAGCAAGCCCGAAGACACCGTTCATCCAGCTGCTGTCTAGCGCGCCAAACGTTGTGAGTAGACGGAGCGTCATAACCAGCGTAAGCACTCCCACGTTGGCAAAAATCAGCCGGGTCAACATGCTCCCAGCATCCCATTGGCGTTTCAAATCATCCCACATCCCTGCCTTCTAATCAGTAAAATGTACCGCGTTCTTTTTGCCACCGCTTGAGCAGCATGTAGCCGAACAACATGCCCCCTAAGTGAGCGAAATGCGCGACGTTATCGCCGGAAGCATTATCCAAAGCGAGGCTTAATTCCAAAATACCATAGCCAATCACGAAGTACTTGGCTTTGATCGGGATGGGCGGAAACAGAAGCATCAGTCGCGTGTTCGGAAAAAGCATCCCGAAGGCCAGCAAGATGCCAAATACGGCACCAGACGCACCGACCACCCGTCCAAATTCTGCATCCAACTGCATCCTCCACAACTGGCTCGAAATGCCTGGGGGTTGATCAAAAGCCGGGAAGAAGGTACCATAGAGACTGTTCAGCTCAATTCCCACGAATAACTCGTGAAGGAAGAAGCCGCCTAAACCGCAAATTATGTAATAGTTGAAAAAGCGCTGCGGACCCCACAAACGCTCAAGCTGACCACCAAACATGTACAAGGCGAACATATTGAAGAATATATGCCCAAGACCACCGTGCATGAACATGTGCGTAATAACCTGCCACGGGTAAAAATTGGGAGAACCGGGGTACGTACCCGCGAAGTAATGAAGCATCTGGTATTCGCCCAATGCAATTGTAGCGAGGTAAAAAAGTGCGTTGATGATGATCAAATTCTTGACCACCGGTGGAGCGTTATTTAGCATCAGCGAAAGCGTTGATCGAGTTCGTTGGATTCAATATTAACAATGACCGCACGACCAAAGGGGTCAAGGGCAGGTGTAGAACAGCCAAATAGTCGATCCACCAAGTCCACCATCTCTTCCGGCTTGAGTGCCTTACCTACCCGAACGGCCATGGAGGACGCTAACTGCGCTGCGACCCGTTCCTCCCGACTCACCCCCGCGACCTCGGAAGCGCGTTCCTCCAGAATAGCTTGAATCAAGGATTCCGGAGTGGTGTCCGCCTCAAGGGGCATCCCTTGAACCTCCACTCCATCGTCGTGTTTCTCAATAAGCAGGCCGAATTTGGCAAGCCATTCTCGCGACTGCAAAACAAACAACTGGTCAGCCGCATTGAGGTCAATCGACGCTGGGAACAGTAACTGCTGCGTGGCAGGGGCAACGCCCTGAGGTTCCAATTGTCGTACCAGCTCCTCGTACAAAATTCGCTGGTGAGCGCGGTGCTGATCGATTACAAGCAAGCCCGATTTGGTGGCCGTCACGATGTACTTGTTCTGCAATTGGAACAACGGGCGATGCTGCACAACCATCTCATTGCCAGCCTCGAGTTGGGCTCCGACTTCGCCGGTTGCCGAAGATTGCATGGCACGTTCCTCTTGCACCTGCCCGGGTCCACCGTCGGGTTTCCAGACCTTCTCGTAGAGTGACTTCCATGCATCCAGTTGACCACGACCAGGTCGCAGACCAACGCCAGCAGACCCGCTCGAATTCCCTGTCGAATGAAACGGATTGTATTCAGTGTTGATGTGAACCGCAGGCTCGGCCACCACACGGTCCTTCGGAGGCGGTTCAATATTCAGGCTGGACTCTTGGTCGAAATCCAACGAAGGCGCCACGGCGTGCTTGCCCAAACCCCTGCGGATTGAAGGCAGCAACAAGGATTGTATATGCTGGTCTTCGTCGAATTTGATCTCCGTCTTGGTGGGGTGGATGTTGACGTCCAGGCGCGCCGGGTCAATGGTCAAAAACAGCACGTACAAGGGATATTGTCCGGGAACCATCAAGCCTTCGTAAGCCTGCATGATGGTCCGGTGGATCAGCCCGTGCTTGACAAACCGTTGGTTGACAAACAAAAACTGCTCGCCACGCGTGCGGCGGGCGAATGCCGGCTTGCCCACGAATCCGATGACTCCCACCACGTCCGTACTTTCTTCAACGGGTACGAGGCGCTCGTCATACTTACTGCCAAATACGCCAATTACGCGCTTTCGCAGGGTTGCTGGTCGCAAATCAAAAAGCTCGCTGTCGTTGTGCGTGAGGGTAAAATGGATGGCTTCATGCGCCAAAGCAACACGCTGAAAATCATCAATGACGTGCCGCATTTCCACGGTGTCCGACTTAAGGAAATTCCGACGTGCAGGAACATTGAAAAACAGGTGGCGAACGGCAATTTGCGTTCCCACTTTCATGGCGACTGGTGTTTCCTGGGCAAGGGTCCCCCCCTCCATGTTCAGTTGAACGCCACACTCATCGCTCTCGTGGCGGGTTTTTAATTCCACATGTGCAATTGAAGCAATCGAAGCCAAGGCCTCGCCACGAAAGCCTTTGGAGACAATGGTGAACAAGTCCTCTGCAGAGTTGATTTTGGAGGTGGCGTGCCGATCAAAGCAGCGTTTGGCATCGGCCTCGACCATCCCTACTCCGTTGTCCAAAACGTGGATCAGCGTCCGACCAGCATCCACTAAGCGCACGTCGATGCGTGAAGCTCCTGCGTCCACCGCGTTTTCCATCAACTCCTTCACCGCAGAAGCCGGCCGCTGGATGACTTCTCCAGCCGCAATCTGATTCGCCACATTTTCTGGCAATTGCCGTATCACCTCAGGCATTCTCCATCCACTTTAGTACTTCCGAAAAATCACTTGTTTCTACCCACACCAAACCGCGCCAAGCCAACCAGACCAATCCGGCCGCGATGACCACGGCCCGTAGCATAGCATAGCGCGCGCCGATAATTTGGACAAGACGCCGTTCCTTCCATTCGGAGGTGCTATTCTTTAATTCTGCCGTCGTGCGGTTGGAGCGGAAGCGAATGGGACGTGCAGGTACTGCGTCGGGGGCTTCCTCCCCGGCCACTTGCGCTTCAATCCGCTCCCTTCGTTCGGCCCACTTGGGATCCAAATCAGGCATATGCCGCGAACGGAATTGAAACCGTCGCGGCTCCGTGCGGACATTGCGAAACATGGAGCGAAGGCGTGGAGCTTGCATGAAAAACGAAAATACAACCACCGCGCTCACGACAGCGACTGGGCGTCCAATTCTTGTTCAAAGGCCATCAACACGTCTTCAACATCTTTTGAGCCAGGGTAGCGCACCAAAATTGCGTGCATCACACGATCTACTGTGGCATCTGGACACGAAGCACCACTCGTCAACAGCAGCGTAGGCACATCGCCCTCCGGCCCTTCAGGCCAAGGATCCATCGTTTCTTGGTGCAATCCGCTGCGCCAATCAAAGTGCTTTAGAAGGCCATCCGGCATGAATTCTTTTTCGTTGCAAACAAAAAACGTGGGCACTCTTTCCTCGCAAAGCTCCACCAGGTGTGAGGTGTTGGAGCTATTGTATCCGCCCACTACAACTGCGGTATCCAATCGGGTGGCCGTTAATGCCGCTTGGGTGGCCTTTTGATTATCATTCGTAGCGTAACACAAGGTGTCACGTGTGTTGGCGAAGGCCCCAGCTTCGGAAGTTTTCCATTCGATGGAAGCCTTGATGCGGTCGCTGATGGCTTGAGTGTCCGACGCCAACATTGTGGTCTGGTTTACCACGCCTACTCGTTCGAGGTGAACCGCAGGGTCAAACCCATCGGAGGCGCGGCCCTCAAAATGCGTCCAAAATGTATCCAATGGCAGTTTGCCCTCAATGAACTCGCACAGCACCTCTGCCTCTGACATGTTCTTAATCACCAGTGCGTGGCCCGACCCGCAGGCGTGGCTGAAGGTGGCCCGGGTCTCTTCGTGTTCAGGCTTACCGTGGATGACGATGGTGTAATCCGACGTCGCGAGCTTGGCCGAACGCATCCACACCTTTTCCACGAAAGGACATGTGGTGTTGTACCTCGAAATATCTACACCAATGGTTTTCAGCTGTTCTTCCAGTTCCAACGTGGTTCCAAAAGCAGGAATCAACACCACGTCGTCCGCGTTCAGTTCGCTCAGCGGCGTGAGGTTGTTGCCCTCGGTATCCTGCAGGAAACGAATGCCTTGCGACGTCAGGTCCGCATTCACTTCCGGGTTATGAATCATTTGGCTAAGTAAGAAAATGCGCTTGCCAGGGTTCTCCTCCAACGCGCGGTAGGCGATCTCAATGGCGTTTTCCACCCCAAAACAAAATCCAAAGTGACGTGCCATCACAAAACGTACGGTACCGAAGTCAAGCATGGACGGTGAGAAGTCGCGCTTGCGCGGATCACGCACCTTGCGTTTTTGTTTGACCCTGGCGATGATGGGACTGCGGTAAAATTCGGGGACGTCAAAACTGCGCATATCGAACTAGCTGAACTTCAAACCTAACCCTTCAAGCGAATGATTTGTTGGATTTCGTGCCAAAAAAGCCCCTCCATTGCAACCTCTTGGCAGAAGAACCCGTAAAAGTGCACATGAAAGCAATTCCCCTACGGTACTTGGCCTTGGCTATTTTGATGTTTATTGCCTCCATCACGACGTTCGTGTTGGCTTGTGCTTGAGGTACGGCCGAACTCGGCTGCTTTTGAGCCCGTCAGTCTTGCGCACCACTCTACGCAAAAGCCGCACGAGCGCTTCTTTTTCGTATTTCATTTCTTGCAACTCTCTCCAAGCCAGGGCTTGGATTAACGGTGTTTTCAATTCGGGGTAATGCCGCAGTACCGGCCATTCGTTGGTCGTGATTTCCACGCGGACAGCGGGGGATGCAGCAATCCACTCCAGGGTCAAAGCGTCGACGGCTCGTCCGGTTTCGCCGCATGCATCCAGCCCCGTTTGCAGCCGCCATGCGATGGCATCCTGGACCCAGTCCGCATTGGCGACCCCCGACTCAGGCCAATCCGGCACCCCTTGACACCCCCAACAAAACAGGCAAGCCGTCAGGAACATATGCGGTGGGTTTCTACGAATCGAACGCCCAGCTTTTCCAGCGCAGGCAGAATAACCTCGTAATAATCCTTGTGCAGCGGCACCTGAACACCGCGGCCCTTGAATTTACCTGCCAGCAAGGCCTCAGCAGCCAGCGCAACGGGCCAACCCACGGTGTCCGACATTCCTGTATAAACCGCGTCGCGGCCTTCCAATCGCAGGGAACTCGTGACTTCGTGCATTTGCCCGTTCAAGCGATAGGCAAATCGGTGCCACATCACGATCATGTCACGGTCATTCGGCTGCAACTCCCACTTCACTTCGAGCAGTGATTGGAGCACCTGTGCCGGGGTGCCTTTCAGTACCGTCGGACCTGATTCCGCGTCAAAAAGGCCAAGCCAGGCCAACCGATTCAGTGTAACATCGCTGGTTCCATATCGCTGGGCAATGGCTTGCCGAACCGGCTCATCGCGCGAGGATGAAGGTAAAAAGGAGCGCATCCAATCGGCCCACGACGTTCCCGCTGCCCATTCCATGGGAGCATCGTCCCGCACACACCCCAGCTGAACGAGGACATCCCAACCGGAACAGAAGCCTTCACCGCGCAAGGTG
The DNA here is from genome assembly GCA_002690915.1 of Crocinitomicaceae bacterium. Taxonomy (GTDB): domain Bacteria; phylum Bacteroidota; class Bacteroidia; order Flavobacteriales_D; family Sanyastnellaceae; genus UA16. The sequence goes on along the minus strand of NZGF01000061.1, from coordinate 7,256 downwards.
CCGCGGACCAAAGTCTGAATTCCGTGCAGCCCGTAAATGGACTCGTACGCTATCGAATCACGGTTGGGGTAGCCTTCAAAGGCGGTTCCGCCAACTTCAATGTGCCGTATATCCTGAAACGTTCGGTGCGGAGGCACCAAGCGGGCACTTCCCCCTGAGAGGAACGTTGCTGCGCCACCTTGACCGGCGAGCACCACGTTGCGTGGGTTCCAGCTGAATTTGTAATGCCACGGATTGTCGTCCGATTCCGGAGCAATGAGCCCGCCGCAGTACGATTCAAATTCCACCATTTCTCCTCCGTCATTCGCTACCCGGTCTAGCACCGCTTTGGCGCTGAGGTGGTCGATGCCCGGATCGAGTCCGATTTCGTTAAGTACCAGCACATCAGCCGCAACGGCTTTGCCATGTAACGCTTGCATTTCTGGGCCCACATAACTGGGCGTAATAACGTGCACACCTGCTTCGATCGCCACCGCTGCAATTTCTGGATGCATGGATGCCGGCACCATGGAAATCACCACGTCGCTGGAAGCGATGTGCGCGTTGCGCTCACTATCATCGACTGGGTTGATTCGAAACGGCCGCGCTGCGGGATGACCCTGGCACTTGGCTTTGGCGGTGTGCTCGTCGATATCTCCTACGTGCACCTCCCAGTCGTTGTCCTCCGCACGCTCCAACAACATTGCAATCAGAGAGGAACTGGACCGACCAGCTCCCAATACCAAGACCTTGCGCATTCCGTGGTTTTTTTGATGTTTAATATCAAAGGTAGGGATAGCCTATGCTGCCGGGCCATGAGGTTGGCATGAAATTCGCTTATTTCGATAGATTAGCCTTTAACTTGCCGATTGATTTCATGCCGATGTTTTTTACCCGTTTCCTTTTCTTTTTGATTGCCCTTGCGGCCATGTGCTTAGGCTCAGGATGTTCCAGTTCGAAGGCCTACACGAAACGAGGGCTCAAAATGGAAGAAGTCGGCATGATGTCGCAGGCCGCCAGTTTTTACTACACCGCCGTCCAGAAAAAAGCCACCAATACGGATGCTTTAGCCGGCCTGCAACGCGCAGGGCAATGGGTATTGAATGACCATTTGCTCCAATTTGACGAAGCGCGCATGGCCTACGATCGGGCACGGGCCGTGGCAGCATTCGAGGCGGCGGACGCCTACAACAACCGCGTTGCGAAGTTGGGTATTAGGTTGTTATTCGTGGAAAGCGCGCGCCAAGCCTACGAGCAGGTCAAAGATGCCCACATGGACGAGCTGTACCAAGCGGGACTCACGGCCTTGGAAACAGAGAATTTCGAGGAAGCCCTCGCGCAATTCACGGAAGTCGTGCGTCTGCAATCGGACTACGAAGACGCGAAAAACCTGGCCGACTTGGCCTACTGCGAGCCCCGCTACCGACTGGCCAATGCGGCCATGGACCGCCTGTACTGGCGAACAGCGCTCAATGAAATCAACACCATCCTCACCCGGGACCTTGCATTCAAGGACGCTGCTGAATTGAAAACCGAAGTCTTGGAAAACGGCCGGTTCGCTTTGGCCTTAGTAGAATTTGAAAACGGCTCGAACAGGGCTGGCATGAATACCAAACTCCGCTCCTTCGTGCAACAATCCGTTGCCGAAAGTAGCGACCCGTTCTTGGTCTTGGTCGATCGAGAGAACCAAGAACTCATCCTCCAGGAACAGCAATTGGCACTCAGCGGCGTTGTCGATGGGAACACGTCGGTAGAAGTTGGAAGCATGGTGGGCGCAAGAGCCATCCTAAAAGGAACCATTGTATCCTGTGATGTGCGCACCTCGAGCTTGCAAAAATTCGATCGCCAAGGGTTTGAGAGCTATAAAGTGGAAAAAGTCAACGAGGAGGGTAAAAAGGTTTACGAAACCCGCTACCGCAAGGTCACTTACCAGGAATACAAGCGCACCCGCGCCGTGGACTTGACCATTCAAATCCAACTCATTTCTCTGGAAACGGGCAAAACTGAAATGTCCGAAATGCTCACGCGCGGTTCACGTGACGAGATTGAATATGCGCGGTACGGCGGTAACGCCAGCAAGCTCTACCCTGCAAATTCCAACGGCAACCGGGGCAGCCGCTCCGGCTTATCCCGCAAACTCAACGGCCGAACCGAGTTGCAATCCTCATCCAGCATGGTAGATGCATTGGTTTTGGATTGCTCCAACGGGGTCCGTAACCTCGTCGAGACCGAACTCAAACGATTGGTTCCATGAGCAGCGCCATTCGCATCTGGCTCTCTTTCGCTGCCGTCTATGCGGTCATCGGATTAAGCGCTTGCAGCGGCACGCAGAAATGGGCCGATACGCCGGATTGGGTCCTGCAGCGACCCACACTATCATCCCACTACATCGGTGTGTCTAGCGCCAGTAAGGTCCAGTTCGGCGCTGATGCCGATGCGACAGCGAAGAAACGTGCACTGGCCGACATGGCCAGCCAAATCCGCGTCGTCATCGAAAGCACGTCCGTCTTGCACACTGCTCAATTCAAAGGCGTCGCGGGCCAAAATTTTTCGGAACGTATTTCAAGCACCAGTGCTGAAGACCTCGAGGAATACGAATTGGTCGCTACGCACGAAGATGCGACAGATAATTGGGCCTATTACCGGCTCAGTAAGGCCACTTATGAGCGCATCCGGAATGAACGCAAAATGGCCACGCTCGAAGTCGCAAGCGGCCATTGGACAAGCGCAGAAAATGCCCGCGTCGAAGGACGCGTTGCCGCAGCGCTAGACTTCTACATTCGGGGGTTGGAAACCTTGCAAGATTACTGGGGGGAATTGAACGAGTGGAGCACGCCGGGCGGCACCCTCGCGCTAGACCGCGCCTGCTTAGACGGCATTTCGCAAGTGCTAGCGGATTTGTCATTGCAACCGGCGACCAGCACCCTGCGCTTGTCGTTCTCCGATCGGTACCAAGGGACGCTGGCGTGCAAAGCCCTCTTCGCTGGAGCCCCTGCGGCCCAGATTCCAGTTTGGTCGCGCTACAACCGCGGGACATTACCCAAAACTGCAAGCCTCAGCACCAATAACCGAGGCATCTGCACCTTTGATATCGGGCAATTTGACCCCGGCACCAAGAGCGCCGAGATGCGTTTGGAAATCAGAATGAATGATTTATCACCAAGGCTTAAGGATTCTCCTGTTCAACAGTGGATTCAAAGCCTGCCCACGCCATCAGTTACGGTGCCCATTGCCCTTGAAACCCCGACTGTGCACCTGCGAACCAAAGAGCGAATCAACGGCAAGCCCTCGGCGTCGTCTCAATTGAAAAACGCCATCGCACAAGGGCTAAACACCAGGGGTATTCAATGGGTTGAAAGCGCTGCGGACGCGGATATGGTTTTAGAGCTCGAAGCGGATACGAGAGAGGCCGGATCTGCTTCGGGGTTTTTTACCGCCATGCTCAATGCCTCAGCGGTGCTCAAAAACAGTGAAGGCCAGCCCATCTTACGTCAAAATTTAACAGACGTAAAAGGCGTACAGCTCGACTGGCCCAAAGCGCACGATGCGGCTTACCGAAAGGCACAGGACGAAATCGAAGACACTTTTCTCAAGAAATTAATCGAAGCGCTGTACCAATAACCCTAGAATCGCTCATCTTTGACGCACAACTGATCAAATTTGGCATGCTAATTGAAGTTCACCGAACAAACCTCTGAAAACACCATACCCATGAACATGAAACTTTCATCCATAATGCTTTGCGCAGCAGCCGGGGCTTTCGCATTGACCGGTTGCAAGGGCAACAAAGAAACAGCGTCAACTCCTGTATCCCGCGGAGAAGTTCGCATTGTGGAATACTGCTCTGGACCTGAATTCCTAACGAACAGCGAGTTCTTCCGAGCATCAGCAACGGGTACCAGCCCACAGCGCGAGATTGCCAAGAAAATTGCCCGTCAAAACGCCGAAGCAACGCTGGCAAGAGCAGTAGAAGCTACAGTTGAAATCGTCGCAGAAAACCAAGCCACGCAGTTGGGTTTTGGAACCAAAGAAGAAGCCACCAGCAAGTTCAACGAATTGTCGCGCACCATCGTGAACAAGAAACTCACTGGAGCCATTACCATTTGCCAAGAGTTGACCATGACGGAAGAAAAAAAGTACATCGCGTACCTCGCCATCGAATTAAGTGGCGGACAATTGGCCGATGCTTACGTCGAGGGGCTTCAGCAAGAAGAACGTATCCGCGCTGAGTACAACTACGACCAGTTTAAAGACACGTTCGAAGAAGTGATGTCGAACTACCGCAACGAGTGATTCTCCTGCCAGACTCGAATCACTGCATTAAAAAGCCTCAGTATCTCTCGGTACTGGGGCTTTTTTCTTCCAACCAAATGGGAATAGCAGAACGGTCAACGGGATGGATCCGTCTATGTGCCGAAACCCCTCCCAACCAATTGCTGAGCATGATTTTTCCATCTGGTGTCAAGACCGATTCAGGATGGAATTGCACCGCTTCGAGTGGCAAGGTTCGATGCCGTAACGCCATGGGCAGGCCCGAAGCAGTCCGCGCCGTGATTTCCAAATTGGCCGGCAACTCCGTGTCTTCCACCACCCAACTGTGGTAATGACCAACTTGAACCGGTGGCTGCAACCCCGCCAACACGCCTTCCGCCATCAATTCGGTAAGGTGAGAAGCTTGTCCATGCAGGACCTGCTCGAGGTTGCGCAGCGTCCCGCCAAAGTGTTCTGCGATGGCCTGCATGCCCAGGCAAACTCCCAGTGTCGGCACACTGTGCGCTGCGGCGATGGGGATGATGCGCATCAATTGGCCGGCCTCATCGGGAATGCCGGGACCGGGTGACAACACCAAGCCGTCGAATTGGACAACGGCGTGTGGGTTGATCACATCATTGCGCACAACATCCACCTGAGCACCCGCACTCACAAGGATGTGTTCGATGTTCCATGTAAAGGAATCGTAATTGTCTACCAGCAGGATGCGCATCTGGGAACTTTGGCATGCAAAGGTGGGAAATACCTCCGTAGTTTCGTAGAATGTCTGACTCGATTTCATCCTCCAAAGCAGCCGCACCGGTTGCCGCATACAGCCAAGCCGTGGAAGCAGGCGAGTTGATCTTTGTCAGCGGCCAAATCCCATTGAATCCCGAAACCGGGAAATTGGTAGCCGAATCGATCGAAGCTGCGACGGCGCAGAGTTTGCGCAACGTGACGCGCATCCTCGAAGCAGCTGAGTTGACCATGGAGCATGTGGTCAAAGCCACTGTATTCCTCGTTGATTCCGACGATTATGCCGGCATGGACGCCACCTACCGCACCGCCGTCCCCGAGCCTTTTCCCGCGCGTGAAGCAGTATTTGTCGCCGGCCTGCCCAAAGGCGCTCGCGTAGAAATTTCCGTAATTGCCCACCGAAACCGCTGAACCATGTTTTTCAAAAAAATCTTCTACTACTTAAATCCCGTCAACCTGTTTCACCGCGATCCTGAGGCGGGCATTAGCTTGCGCATGATGCACGGTGTCAACAAGATCAGCTTCTTGATGTTCCTCGTGTGCGTGGTGGTGATGCTCGTACGCTGGCTCGTACGCTGACCACTTAGTACAAGAACGGCAGGTCGCTGTCGCGGAATTCCAACTTCAAGTCCTTCAGCATGGACGACTTGATGTTCAACCGCACGTAGATGCTTTTGCGGATGCCGATGGGCACCCAATTGACCGAAAGTTCCCAGCAGTGCAAATCCCACCGGATATCAAGCTGTGTCGGAGTCAACTCCCGGTTGATGAAATCATAGCCGCCGTTAACATCCACGTTCCACTTCTCGGCGATGCGGATGGACCCGCGAAGGCGTGCGGATTGGTTGACTATGAGCGTATCCATTTGGGTAGCTTGCATCCAGCTCTTGCGCATATCAAAGTTGTAATCTACCCGGCAATCCCAAGGGAAGGCTGTTTCCTCTCCACCTTTAAAGTTGCTGCCGAAAGCGAGATTCGCTCGCGTCAGGCGAAGCGGGCCCTCCCCGGTTTCCCATAAAAACTGATTAATCCGCTGTCCAGAGGAATCCCGAGCATAGGCACTGTGCGTGGCGCCGAAGTTCACCCGCATGCGGTTAAACAAGTCTGTGTTGCCTCGGGTCACTATATCACTCAGTCCCAACGAATCGGCGATCAAGTTGTAATTCGCTGAAGTAACGATGTTGTCAATGAGCCTCACCTTGCGAACGTCTCCGGTTTCGCGGTCCCGAACCTTCGCTTCCAGGTTTTGGGAGACGCTGAGATTCACAGCGCCAGATGCGCGAATGTCCGATGGCCTGAATCGATTCAGGCTGTACGGATTGTATTCCCAATTCTCATCATTCAAGCTGACTTCCTCCGTGCGCTGACGTTCCGGGGTGTAGCTCAAACCAAGCGAGGGACTGATGACGTGGCGCAAAGCTTGCACGCGTTTTTCCTTACCCCGCTCAAAAGTGCCATAAAAGCGGGTGGATGCGTTGACTGATAGACGCCAATCACGGGTCGCGTCGAATCCGTTCAAGGTGTCCAAAACTTCCACAATGCCTTCATCAGTTTCAATCAATTGCCCCTGCAGGGATTGAAAGGCCCAAAATTCATTGTAGCTGAACGAGGGAGTCACGCTCACGAATCCCGCCCGCAACTGGGTCGATGCCGAGGCCGTGTGCTTGATGCCGTTGCGAAAGGTCACATCTTCCCAGTTCCTTGAACTGAAGATGCTATCGGGTGCTTGCATAGTCTGTTCAAAGCGCGTTGAACCTGTAATGGCGACCTCGTCCAGCAATCCGCTACCCACTTGTGTGCGACCGATCAACTTGGCCAGGCTGGTCCGCTGCAGGTTGAATGTAAAGGCGGGCAGGGTGACATCGACATTGCCTGTCTGCGAATTTTGGGAGTGCCGCGCGCTCATCGCAACGTTGAACGGCTTACCCGGAAACGTTCGCGACCACTGGACACTTGATTGGAATGTATTGGTGAGGTAATCCTGTTGCGTACTGCTGAGGTTGGATTGGAAGTGGTTGTTGGATCCGAAATTCACGCTGGTGTTAAACCGACTGTTTGGGCGAGCCCGGCCGTCTTGGTTGTGCGTCCAACGAACGAAAAACTGATTCTGTTTGGTCAAACTCGGTAAGCCACTGAATCCGATGCGCTGGCGCTGGAAACTCACGTTAAAATTTCCGCTCGCCCGGTAGCGGATTTTGTAATTCGTGCTGTTGCGAATAGCCCACGAACCGCCGGTGTAAATGTCGCCAGTCAAACGGGTGTCTGCGTAT
>NZGF01000060.1 GCA_002690915.1 Crocinitomicaceae bacterium | reverse complement strand
TTCCTAAAAACTTTGAGGCACTGGAAGCGCTGCCAGGAGTTGGCCACAAAACAGCTTCCGTTGTGATGTCCCAGGCTTTTGGTTTTCCGGCCTTCCCAGTGGATACGCACATCCATCGCCTGATGTACCGTTGGGGGCTTTCAAGTGGGAAAAATGTCGAGCAAACCGAACGCGATGCCAAACGTCTTTTCCCAAAAGAGCGTTGGAACGATTTGCATTTGCAGATCATCTTCTATGCCCGAGAGTACAGCCCAGCTCGTGGATTGAAGTGGGAACGTGATTTCTTGCTCCAAAATTGTGGGCGAGCCACCGAAGCCAAAAAGTGGAAACCAATCACTCTGAATTGAGCCATGTGGGCGAATTATCCGTTAACCCTGCCCTTGTTTGAACGTGCTTGGAAGCAGTGCCGACACGGCTTGTGGTGGCTGGCCCAGTGCATTCGCCAGAGAAGACGCCCCCCTGTCGTTCTGGTCTGGCCTGACATGCCATCTCGCCGAACAACACTTCATAAAATCACCCGTGAACTCGGTTGGGAACTCACGAACCGTAGGCGACCTTCAGCCGTAATTGGCATTAAATTCGAAGACACTACGCACAAAAATATAGCGGCAATTCCTGCTGCGTTGTACAACGCCGCTACTTGGTGGAATATCCATTGCAACGACATCAGCAAAGTCACCTTGGAAATTCAACACCGGGCCGCATTTGGTTATGGCATGCGCGTTGACCCCATCACACATCGAGGCCCTTTGGTGATCAAAAGTGATGCAAACGCTAAACATGACGGAAAACTTATTCAAGGCCCCATCAAACTCAACGACATCAAAAAGAACGTTGTGTACCAGCGCGAAATCGACAACCGGGACGAAAATGGGAACTATTTTGATTTTCGGGTGGTCTTCATCTGCGGAGCAATCCCCGTGGTCTACAAGAAGGTGAAGGAGACCGACACGCGCTTCACAAATCAAACAAGCCAAGTTGAACTTCTAAAAAAATCGCCTTTCACCGTTGAAGAGGAAGCATGCATGCGACGCCTAGCCAAAGGAATGAGCGTAGACTACGCAGAGTTTGACGCGTTACGCGATCGAAATTCGAACCAACTCTACGTCGTGGATGTCAATCCAACGCCATGGGGACCGCCTGATCAGCTAGCGCCAGCCTTGCAAGAGAAAGCCATTGCCGGAATGGCAACCTGCTTTCAATCCATCTTTTAAGCTTGGAGCAAATACGACCGAAAAGCGGCATAGTCAGTAGGCAACAGGGCGCTCTCCTTGGGTTTATCCAGGCACCCGAGTAGGGCATCCGGAATTTCCGGTATTTGACCAGTGGCCTCTTCCACAACACCGCCGAATTTGGCAGCATGTGCTGTTGCCAATACCACCTGATGCCCCCTTTGGGCTGAACGGGAGACGGCCTCAAAGCCAATGGCCGTATGGGGGCAGACCAATTTCGCTGAATCCTCCCAAAGCCTGAGCATGGAACTGCGGGTGGACTCCTCGGAAACTGAGCTCACCCGGAATTCGCGTTGCATGCGCTTCATATCCCAGTTGTATAACCACTCAAGCCGAGGCCGGTTGCTCGGGTCCCCCACGTCCATAGCATTGGAAATAGTCGCTTGCGACTCACTTGGCCGATACTGCCCCGTGTGCATGTACTGCTCCATGACGTCATTGGCATTAACGGCCGCGTGGAAACCAGCAGATGACATGCCCATCCGATTTGCCAACAAACCAGCCGCGATATTGCCAAAATTCCCACTAGGCACAGTAAACTCAACGGCCTCGCCGGCCTGCAGGGTAGCCCACACGTAATAGATAGACTGCGGAATCCAACGACCGATGTTAATCGAGTTTGCACTGGTGAGCGGACGACGCAATTGAACCTCGCGATCCGAGAAAGCCTCCTTTACCAATCGCTGGCAATCGTCAAACGAACCTTGGACCTCCACCGCTCGAACATTCGCTCCGACGGTCGTGAGCTGTTGCTCCTGAATGCGACTGATCCGTCCGCTTGGGTACAGAATGACTACGTCAATGCCGGGCACATTGTAAAATCCTTGTGCAACCGCCGACCCCGTATCGCCTGAAGTGGCAACGAGGATGGTCAAGCGCTCTGTCGACGTTGCACCAAGCAATCGAGACATCACGCGGGCACCGACGTCCTTAAAAGCCGCAGTTGGCCCATGAAACAATTCCAATTGGCTCACTTTTTCATCCACCTGAACAAGGGGAATCTCAAAGTTGAGCGCATCGGCCATCAGGTCAAACAGGCGGGTTTCCAAGATTGCTCCCTCAACGTAGGGCAAAAGCATACGGGTAGCCAGTTCAGGCAATGTAGAACCGGACAAGCTTGCCCAATCCAATCGCGGAATGTTCTCCGGCACATACAAGCCCCTATCCGGCGCCAAACCTTCTCGCAATGCTGAAGCGAAATCGCGTTGAATGGAGCGAGATGTAAGGCTAAAATAATTCATGAAATACTGTGAGCTCCACGACCGGAAATAGCCGAAATGTGAACAGAACAGGGTACAGAATTCCGCTGCATAAAACCCGATAAGGCCCGCTCGATTCTTCCTGCATCAGAGGAATCAAGAGCAACCCAAAACGTTGAAGGTCCACTGCCCGAAATACCTCCAGCACGCGCACCGTGAGAAAAGGCTAACTTCCGCACTTCATCGTAATACGGAATAAGGATAGATCTGTGCGGCCCCACCAACAGGTCCTCCAATGCATGTGCTGCAGCTTTCCCGTTACCGGAATGACACGCAGCCACGAAGGTTGCAAACCAAGCTGCTTGGGCCGCCGCATCTTGCAAGGCCACATGTTCTGGCAAAACTGCTCGCGCATCCGAAGTTTTGATGGGTACATGGGGATGAAGGACCACCAAACACCAATCCTCCAACGGGGGAATGGCAATGGGCGGACCCTCGGGCGGACAGATCACTAAGCCACCAAGCAAAGCTGGTGCTACGTTATCCGCATGCCTTGCACCGCTCGCGTTTGACTCGCCGTCCAATGCAAAAGGAATCAATTCCTCTGGGCTCAATCCTGCATTGAGCAACTCATTGACACCAACCACCGCAGCAGCAGCACTTGCGGCGCTAGAACCTATGCCACTTCCAGGCAAGATGGATTTAAATAGTTCGAGTTCCAACCCGCAGGGGTCGCCCAAGGACTGAAGCAAGCTCTTGGCTGCAATGGACGCGACATTACGCTCGGAATTCGCGTCAAGCTCAGCGCCATGAATCGACCGAATGAGCACCTCACCCTGATGAGCCGTCCGATTCAGTATCATCCTTTCACCAGGGGTAGAAAGGGCACACCCGAGAGCATCGAATCCCACATTCATATTCGCCACGGTCGCAGGAGCCCAAACTTCTACTCGTTGCTTCATGATTCCTGAGCGTTCTGGGTAAGCATCCAGCGCGCAACAGCATAAACATCCGACAACACGCCACTGGCTGTCAGGGAGCCACCGGCACCTGCACCTTGAATGACGAGGGGGTTATCTGCGTATCGATCTGAAAGGATGGAGACGGCATTGTCAGTGCCTTCTAGGGTGAAAAAGGCGTGGTCCGGATCAAGAGCTTGTAATGCACACGTGCACCCGTTTTCTGGACTCCAAGAAGCAATGAATCGCAAGCGCTTTCCAGTCTCCATCGCATTTGCCGCCAAGGTGTCGACTCTTTCTCCAAGGGCATCCAGCTGCGCCATGAACCTTTTTTTATCACCTTCAAAAGCTTCGTCTGGCAGAAACCCATTCACCGTTACATCATCCAAGGTTAATTTGTCTCCACATGTACGTGCTAGAATCAACAGTTTCCTTGCCACATCTGTCCCACTTAAATCAATGCGTGCGTCGGGCTCGGTGAAGCCATTAGAAACGGCTTCACGAACAGCATCACTGAATTTGAACCCGGAGTCTAAAGAACTAAAGATATAATTCACAGAACCGCTGAGTACCGCTTCAATGCGTCTTATCCGGTCTCCAGTCTCAATCATGGAACGCAGGCCATGTAAGATCGGCAGTGCAGCTCCCACGTTAGTCTCGTTTTTAAAACGCTGTCTACTTTCCAGTAACACATACCAATCCTTTAAGGACCGTGTGGCGGCAATTTTGTTGGAACACACATAACCCATGCCCAGTTTCAAGGCTTCAACTCCCGCATCAGCCACCGAAGCAGCAGCGGAGTTATCTACCCAAATTTTGCGCTTCCCAGGAAGAGCGTTAAACGCCTGCAATGCATCAAGCGTATTGGTCGAAGGCTGTGTGCATTCAGACCGCTGTAAAACATCAATATTCTCTTCTAACCCATCAATATCCAAAACATACGATTTGCTATTAGCGAGACCCACCAACTTTATCTCGCATCCGATTTCTGCTTCAACTGCAGCCTTTGTGTCGGACAATTGACGCAAGAATTCACGTCCCACTTGACCAACGCCGGCGCAAAAAACATGGACAGATCGTTCAGTTCGTTCAAGAAAAAATGCATTATGAAGCGCTCGCAGGGCCTTCGGCACGTCTTTGGTCTCGACAACAATACTGATGTTTCGCTCAGTGCTGCCTTGTGCAATCGCTCGAATGTTCACCGTAGCATCAGCAAGTGCTTTAAATGCCCGTCCGCTCACTCCAACCTCTCGCTTCATACCACTACCCACCAAGGCCACAATGCTCAGCGCCTCATCAACACGGATTGGTGCAATCCGATTGAGTGTGATGTCAGAAGCCAAATCATGTTCTAGGGCAGTCAAACCTGCGTCGATATCGCTCGCTGCGATTCCAATGGTCAAACTATTCTCAGAGGAACTTTGGGTGATGAGTGTAACATTGACCCCAGCTTGCGCCAATGCTGAGAAAATGCGACTTGAAAACCCTGGACGCCCGATCAATGAACCGCCTTCCAGGGTCATTAGTGCAATCCCATCAACGCTGGACAGGGCTCGGACCGTATCAGCCTTTGAGGGGCTGGACACGATTCGGGTTCCAGGTGCTTCAGAGTTAAATGTGCTCCTAACGATCAATGGAATGCCTTTCTCACGCAACGGCGCAATGGTAGGATGGTAGATGACCTTGGCGCCGAAATGGCACAATTCCATCGCCTCCTCATAACTCATTTCGTCAATGACTTGAGCTTCTGGAACCATGCGTGGGTCGGCCGTCAACATACCGGGAACGTCTGTGGATTTTTCCATGCAGTCCGCATCTATTGCACTCGCAATAAGGGATGCTGTATAATCGGATCCACCACGCCCTAAGGTCGTGGTTTCGCCGGCGGCCGTTCGGCCTATGAACCCCTCTGTAATCAGCAGTTCGAAGGAATCATCCGCTTTCACGCCTTCTCGAATGTTCCGGTATGAAATTTCCGGATTCACCTCAGCTGCACCAAACTGATCATCAGTGGAGATCCAATCGCGGGCATCAATTCGTCTGGCTTTCAGGCCGACCATGTCTAACCAAGAATGCACGATGGGAACGGCCAGGCGTTCTCCGAATGAAACCAACTGGTCCATGCTCTTCGCGCTGAGCTCCTCGAGCAGACAGATGCCTGAACAGAGGGAGCGAATCCGATCAAATTTATTCTGCAATTCAGAGCGAACAGCTTCATGCGATGCCATGCCCAATTCATCCAACGTCTTGCGGTGCCTTTCTATCAAATCATCTAACAAGTCAACATAACCGGCATCACCTTGGGCTGCTTTCAATCCAATTTGAATGAGGCCATTAGTCACCCCTCCCATGGCTGAGCATACCACGATTCGCTGCTTGCTGCGACGTGCCACAAGCACGTCACGCACACGCTTCATGGCCTCCGCAGACACCAGTGATGAGCCTCCAAACTTCAATACTTCCATTCTGTCATTCATTTGCAGCACGGTTACCTGGGAAATACCAGGCACACGCCGCACATGTTCCTACGCATGGGTAAGGTGTCGGGTTACGCGAAACTTCAATTACCTCAGGCGTTAGGCCCAAATTTTTCGATAATCTCTTGGCTCACGCCCGTATTGGAAAACCCTCCGTCATGGAATAAATTCTGCATGGTCACATACCGAGTGAAATCACTAAAGAGTGAAATACAGTAATCCGCACAGGCCGTGCCATCGGCATTACCTAGTGGACTCATTGACTCGCTGTAGGCGATGAACTCATCAAAGCCTTTGACACCGCTTCCAGCCGTTGTGATCGTTGGACTTTGACTAACCGTATTGATCCTCACCTTTCTTTCGACCCCGTAATGGTAGCCGAAGCTGCGGGTGATGCTTTCCAGCAAACTCTTGGCATCAGCCATATCCCCATAATCCGGGAAAATGCGCTGGGCTGCGATGTAGGTCAGTGCAACAACACTGCCCCACTCCTGAATGGCATCGAGTTTTTTAGCGACCGCCAGGGTCTTGTGAAGGCTAATTGCCGAGACGTCCAAGGTCGTTTGAAGCCAGTTGTAGTTGATGTCGGTGTAGTGCTTGCCTTTCCGGACATTGGGACTCATGCCAATGGAGTGCAAAACAAAGTCCACTTGGCCGCCAAAATGCTCCATTGCCTGTTCGAACAGGTTGGTCAGGTCCTCGACACTTGTCGCGTCTGCGGGCACCACGGGAGCGCCCCCAACCTGCTTTGCGAGTTCATGTATCTCTCCCATGCGCATCGCTACTGGTGCATTGGTCAACACCAGTTCGGCTCCTTGGGCATGCGCTTGAATCGCCGTTTTCCAGGCGATCGACTGGTCATTCAAAGCACCGAAAATGATGCCCTTTTTCCCTTTCAATAGATTCTCTGCCATGGTAGTACTGAATAGTGCAACAAACCTACTTCAGATTTTCGAGACCTCCATCGGCCAAATCTTACCCGGATTCAATAATCCTTTAGGATCAAACTGCGCCTTAATGGCACGCTGCAATTGCAATTCGATTGGACTGAAGGCCAAGTCCATGTAGGGACGTTGTACCCATCCGATGCCATGCTCCCCGCTGATCGTGCCTCCTAAAGCCACCACCTTTTCGAAAATCGACCTGATGGCAACAGGGAGATCTTGCTCCCACGTAGCTTCCGAAACGCCGCGCTTTAAGATGTTGACATGGAGGTTTCCGTCTCCTGCATGTCCGTAACAAATGCTTTCAAACCCGTATTTCGCACCTATTCCTTTAACAGCCTCGAGCAATTCAGGCAAAGTACCACGTGGTACCACAGTGTCTTCCTCTTTGTAGACACTGGCCGCCTTGACCGCTTCACCTACAATTCGCCGGAGCTTCCACAGCTGGTTTTTCGCAGATTCATCTTGTGCCAACAGCGGCTCACCTGCTCCGCAAGCTTCAACCGCAGGGAAAATACGTTCCAGCTGTGGCATCAATTCGGAGGGGTCAAATCCGTCCACCTCAATCAACAGATGCGCCTGTGTGGCCTCGTCCATCGCAGGCGGGCGAACTCCGGCGAAGTCAGCTGCAATCTCGATAGCTTCGCGCTCCATAAACTCCAGCGCAGAAGGTTGGTTGCCCTGCGTAAAAATTTCGGAAACAGCACGGCACGCTAGATGAGCATCTGCAAAAGGCACGAGCATCAAGGCCGTATGACGAGGCCAAGGCAACAGCTTGAGCGTGGCGCGCGTAATGACGCCGAGCGTTCCTTCGCTGCCCACCATCAAAGCCGTCAGATTGTAGCCGGTGCTGTTTTTCAAGGTGTTGGCACCGGTTTCAATCACCGTTCCATCCATCAAAACAACCTCCAAGTTGAGCACCCAATCCTTGGTCACTCCGTATTTTACAGCACGTGGCCCCCCACTGTTCTCAGCAAGGTTTCCGCCAATGGTGCAACTTCCACGAGACGCCGGATCCACCGCGTAGAACAAACCGCACCCTTGCACCGCCTCTTGCAATTCCTGGACAATGACGCCTGGTTCGAGGACGACCTGGTGATTGCGTTCGTCGATGTTGACGATTCGGTTCAAACGCCGCGTGGACAGGGATATTCCGCCCTGCACAGGGAGTGCACCGCCACTTAAACCGGTCATGGCACCGGCCGGCGTAACCGGAACGTTGTGCTCATGGGCCCACTTGAGAACTGCTTGAACTTCTTGTGTACTTGCCGGTTCGACAACCAATCCCGGCATAAACACCAAATCCTCCGTGTAATCGGAGGCTAATCTGCGGCGGATTTCCTCCGCGTCCGAAAAGCTTAGCTTCCCATCAAATTCCGTCTGGAATGATTTTTTCCACAAATGCGGCATACCATCAAACATAACTCTGTGTGCTGAATAATCCTGAGTCGATATGGACTTGTTATCTTGCAAAACGCAAAAACAAACTACCAGAAAGTCATGCAACATAATATTCATCGCACGTGGGCATTAGGCTGTTACCTTGTCCTCTTCGTTACTGCACCATTGGGTGCCCAAGACTTACCTTTTGAGTCGTTGAGCAATGAGCTCATCTGGTACAGCAGCGAATTCCAAGAAGAGCGGGTTGGAGGCATACGGTCAATGAACGACGGGAAACACTACACCAGCTTGGAGCGAACTGATGCTGGGAGTGCGATCGTCAAGTATGCATACAGAACCGGCCAAGCGGTGGACACCATTGCGACCAGCGTCCGCGCTTTTGGCACACAAGACCTGGGAATCAGCGGGTATTCATTTTCTGCAGACGAGCGGCACGTGCTGCTAACCACAGATGAACAGCCCATCTACCGGTATTCGTTCTCGGCAAACTTTCACGTCTACGAGACCAAGACCCAAACCTGCAAGGCACTAACGAATTTTGATTTAGGTGGACAACGCCTCGCTGCATTTTCTCCTAATGCAGCGCATGTGGCGTTCATGCGAGATAACAATGTGTTCATTGTTGAGCTCGCTTCTATGGAAGAAACCCAAGTAACCTTTGATGGTGAGGTTAACGCGGTAATAAATGGGGCCACCGATTGGGTGTATGAAGAAGAATTCGGTGACGACAATGGGATGTTTTGGTCGCCCGACGGCCGCTACTTAGCCTTCATGCGCTTTGATGAAACCAACGTCAGGGAATTTGGCATGCCCATGTACGGCGAACTGTATCCAGAACCGTACGAATTCAAGTATCCGAAAGCAGGGGAAGACAACGCCTCGGTTGAAGTAAAGGTATTTGACCTGAAACGCAATAAAATGGGAACGGTGCTGCACCCAAAGGCGGAGTACATACCTCGGGTGAAGTGGGGGATTTCTAGCGAGCAATTGCTCGTGTTCACGATGAATCGCCACCAAAGCATCTTGAACATACACATGGGAAGCTGCAATCGTGGGGTAGAACTATTGATAACGAAAAAAATCTGGTCTGAACAAGCGAGCACTTACATCGACATTACGGATGACATCACCTTTTTGCCCAATGGCCAGTCGTTTCTCATGACCAGCAAGCGGAATGAATTCAACCATCTTTATCAGTTTTTCTTGGATCAAGAAATGGAACCCTTACAATTGACTTCGGGCAATTGGGATGTTCTCTCTGTTCAGGGATACGACGCAAAACGAAAGCAAGTTTACTTCTCGTGCTCTTTAAATGGGGCAACACAGACCCATCTTGCTCGTGTTGACCTCACAGGCACCATGTCCATCCTGCACGAAGAGTCTGGCAGCCACCGGGCGGCCTACTCCACTTCATATGACTACTACATCCACACGCATCACACGGCCAACACCCCCCCCGTCTACTCCCTGAAAGACCGCTCCGGCCAGACCGTCCGGGCCTTGAAAGACAATGCCAGCCTCAATACCACCCTTGAGAAATACAACCTTCAGCCCAAGGAATTCTTCACATTCAAAAACGATGCCGGTGTTGAGCTGAATGCATGGATGATCAAGCCCCCTGGCTTTGATTCCAGTCAATCGTATCCTGTATACGTCTCGATTTATGGGGGGCCTGGCGTAAACACGGTTTCCGACAGTTGGGGCGGCGCCAACTACTACTGGCATCAACTACTTGCTCAGCAGGGCTATGTCGTTGCCAGTGTAGATCCCCGTGGCACCCCAAAACGTGGTCGTGAGTTCGAGCACGCCACCTACAAGGAATTGGGCAAACTAGAGACAGAGGATTTTATCGATTTTGGAGAATACCTGGGTGCCAAATCGTACGTGGATTCAGAGCGCATTGGCATCCAAGGATGGTCATATGGTGGCTTCATGACATTACTCTGCATGACAAAAGGAGCCGAAGTGTTCACAGCCGGGATTTCTGTGGCGCCAGTAACGAATTGGCGTTACTACGACACCATTTATACCGAGCGCTTCATGCGGACGCCTGCTGAAAACGAAAGTGGTTACGACGACAACAGCCCTGTGAATCACGCTGAGAAGCTAAAGGGTGCCTTACTCCTGGTGCACGGATCAGCAGATGATAACGTGCACTTTCAAAATTCCATGGAAATGGTGAACGCCTTGGTTGCTGAAGGAAAGGACTTCGACTTCTTTGCTTACCCCAACCGCAATCACGGCATTTACGGAGGCAACACGCGCCTTCATTTGTTCAACATGATGCTCGACTTTGTGCGCGAAAACCTCTAATGCATTAGATTCACCGGAAAATTCTAACCCAATGACTGATTCAACCACCGTGCCTTCGGGCCATCCCAAAGGGCTATACACTCTGTTTTTCTCCGAAATGTGGGAGCGCTTTTGTTACTACGGCATGCGCGTTCTATTGACCTTGTTCTTGGTCAAGTCCCTTTTGAAGGGTGATTCGGAAGCCAGCTTAATCTACGGCGCTTACACTGCATTGATTTATGCCGCACCTGTATTAGGTGGCCGCATGGCCGACAAATACCTCGGGTATCGGTATGCCATCATACTTGGTGCCGTAATGATGGCCATTGGTGAATTCCTCATCCTTGGAGCCACGGAAGTGTTCGGAGGCAATGAGGCATTCATGTTACTCGGTATGGGCGCATTGATTGTAGGAAACGGCTATTTCAAAGCCAACATTTCGACCATCGTTGGTAAGCTGTACGAAGATGGCGACCCACGAAGGGATTCAGGCTTTACGATTTTCTACATTGGAATCAATATTGGTGCCTTGATGGCCACAACCATTGTAGCTTTCGTTGGTGAAACCTATGGATTTCAATATGGATTCGGACTTGCAGGCATAGGCATGTTGGCCGGTTTGTTCATCTTCTGGACTGGCCGAGATAACTATAGTGCCGCCGCTGGATTGGACGTCACAGAAGACGGATTAAAGTCTGTCGGACCACTGAAGATGTACCAAGCCATATCCATCGGCTCGCTCGCTTTGATTCCACTCTGCTATTTCCTCATTAGCCAGAACGAATGGATGACCTACTTGCTCACAGGGCTGTTCGTTTATATCGCATTCTCCATGATTCAGGCCGGAATGAAGGAAGGAATCATATGGCGGGACCGCATGATTGCCCTGATCATTTTCATGATCATAAACACCGTATTCTGGGCATGCTTCGAGCAGGCAGGAACGTCACTGACGCTGTTTGCTGACCGCAACGTCAGTCGAGAAATCTTGGGCTGGACGATGCCTGCCTCTATGACCCAATTCTTCAATCCTGCTTTCATCATCATATTTGGCTCCATATTTTCCGTGATGTGGGTCAAGCTTGACCAAATTGGAAAGAACCCAAGCATTCCTATGAAATTTGCGTTGGGCATCCTGCAATTGGGAGCCGGCTTCTTGGTTACTTTGGTCGGATTGCAATTTGCGGATGAGCAAGCCATGGTGCCACTTCTGACTTTGGTTTTCTTGTACATGCTTCACACCACGGGTGAACTGTTCCTCTCGCCTATTGGACTCTCCATGGTAACCAAATTATCTCCGAAGAGCATGGCGGGTACCGCCATGGGTGCTTGGTTCTTGAGCTTCGCTATGGCGAATTACCTCGGTGGCATCATTGCCTCCCTTACCGGAGGACACGGTGGCGATGGCGTGGCGCTTTCACCAGAAGAAGGACTCGCCCAATACACCGACATATTCTCTACCATCGGTTTAGTCCTTGTCGCTTTCGCCGCACTCATTGCTGTTTGCAACAAACCCCTGAACAAACTCATGCACGGTG
>NZGF01000059.1 GCA_002690915.1 Crocinitomicaceae bacterium | reverse complement strand
CCTCGATGAACTCCGGGTAGGAATGCACCAGCGATTCCCAGTTTTGAAAGATATCACGCCAATTACCCTGGTAATCTAAGATTTTGGAGCCATCAACCTCGTTGCGCAAATTGATGCTGAATTTGTTCCACGGACGGCTCGGATCGCCGTGTCGTCTGCTGAACTTCAGCGGAAGGTATTCCGCGCAGAGGCGCTTAAAATTGAGGTCTTCATCGGAACGCGCTTGCTCCTGCAAGAAGAACAAATCAAATTGCTCCGGCCAAGCCACCATCTTAGACGACTTCTTGAAGAACACTTTGTGATTAGCCTTATCGATGAAGGCCATGAAATCCGCCCGATCAATGGTATAATTCTCATCAAAAATCCCTCCGCGCATCACGTTGAACATCGTGTTGGCGAAATGGCGAATGTTGCGACGGCGATCAGCAGTCAATTGCAAACCGTCGCTCGCAGCTATGAGAGAAATGAGTCCTTTGGTACCCTGTTCAATGTCATCTAAGATTCCCTGCTTCAGTGCATCGGATGACTCGAGTTCTTTGCGCAAAGAAACAACGTCGCGGATAGATTGACCCACATCCGCTACCATCATCCAATCTTTCGAAGCGCCTGCTTCCAGAACAAAGTCCGATTGAACGAAATACGCTCCCCGCTCCGCCTTGATGTCCCGTTCTGTGACCACAGAAGAACCGGTTCGAAATACATCTACTTGTTTCGAGCACAAAAGCACGTTCGGTTGCTCCATTCCTATGGACCAAACCACATTTGCCTTAAGGGACTCACTGGGTTCGGCTTTGTCAGAAATGAGAGCACTCAATGCGTAAACGCCAAGTACATCCCCCTCCAATTCGCACTTTTTGTAGGCGTCAACCAAGTTGCTTGCTCCACTCTGCAACCCTTCTGGCACACCATAAGGCAAGACATTTTGGACACCGTCCAGGACTCGAAGCTGAGTCGCCGAACCAGCAGAAGACGAAAGTGTGGCATGACGAACAAAACCAAAGCGCTCACAGGCCGACCATTGGTAGCGAAACGTTAAGGCCAAATCAGCATTTTTCTCTTCAAATATGACTTTGTTGCCGTAAGCGTTCTTATACACGTTGCGCTCAGTCCGATAGACACCATGGTAAATATTTGAAAATGGCTCCCAGAGCAACTGACGATCCGATTGCTCAACAAGAATGCAAGTCTTGCTACCGGTAGTTTCGGCGGACTCGGTGATTTTGTCGTCGGTATAGTAAGGGAAGAGCGCGAAATCGCTGTTTTTGCGCCCGGCGGTCAGTCCACCGGTACTGGAGATAAACATCCAATGGTCCGAATGACTTACAATGCTCATGAAGAATGGACGCATACGGTCCACTGCTGTGATTTTGTAATAGGTCTCTCCCTCGATAGTGATTTCCTCTCCTGATGGTGCGGCATGGGATGCTTGCATGGGCTGCTGCCCGAGGTATATGGTTTTGCGGTGTTCCGTCTCACTCATTTCAGCGTAGTAGTCGGTAGTCTTTGGGGCCCTGCAGTGACGGTGTCATTGCAACAACAAACGTGCAGCCCGGTGCCGTGCATTAACAGCACAGCGAAAATAGCCTGCGCCATTGGATTTCACCCCATGAAAATAGAACGACTATGGCCCACAACACCTCTTTTTGTGTCAATTGCACTCGTTTTTTACCAACAGGAAAAGGATCGGACTACCCCCATGTAGAAGAAAAAAAGCCACCGACACAGGGTCAATGGCTTTCTAATGTAGCGGGAGGGAGACTCGAACTCCCGACCTCAGGATTATGAATCCTGCGCTCTAACCGGCTGAGCTATCCCGCCAAGCGGGCGCAAATATAGTTCAGAGTATAAGAATATCGATGATTGACACAAAAATCCCAAATGGCTTCTGCGGTTCGCTCAATTCGGCTTATATTGCTCTTACTCGATTTAGCCGCACAGGATGGAGAAAGAAAAGTTTCAAGTTGAAATTCCAATCAACAGTTCGAAGGGTGTACTGTTCAACATTTTTAGCACGCCGAGTGGACTATCTGAATGGTTCTGCGAAGACGTCAACATCAAAAATGACGTTCATACCTTCATTTGGGACGGAAGCGAAGAGAGCGCGCGGTTAATCTCGAAAAAACGTGATGAGTTTGCCAAATTTCGATGGCTTGAAGATGAAGAAGACGGCATCAACAGTTTCTTCGAATTCCGCATTAAAATCGATGACTTGACAGGCGATACGGCATTGGTCGTTACGGACTTTGCAGAAGAGGATGAGGTAGAAGACGCGAAGGAATTGTGGGCAGCTCAAGTCGACCGTTTGAAACAAGTACTCGGCGCCTAAGCACTCAAGGCTGAGGCCACGAAATCACGTACGGACTGAGCAGAGCTTTGTACCTATCGCTCAATTGAGGCTGTCCATCCAAGCGCTCCCCGAGCTCAACGGAAATGACTTCGTTCTGATGTATTTCTCCCGTAATACGCTTGGTCCAATGACTCAACACCCGGAGCGGTTCGTGCCCCTCACGGCCACATATCTCGGCCTTTCGCAACAAATGAAAACCGCGCATTTCGGCGCCGAGTTTTAATTCTGTCCACCGGTCCCACGGCCAAACAAGTTGCAAATCCCCTTCCTCACTCAATAATTTCCATGCAGCGTCAAGAAAAGACTCGTAAGGCAATGTGTCATCGTGGCGTGCCAGGTTGCGCGCCTTATCCGGCGATTTGGGCTTGCCATGGAAAAATGGAGGATTGATCAAAAAAGCATCGAATAGGCCTTCATTTTCAGCAGCTGTTGCAAATGACTGAATGGAGTCCTCAACTACGCTGATTCGATCAGACCAACAGCTTCTCGCCACGTTCGCCTTGGCCTCGATCACTGCATTGGGTTCAAGTTCAACACCGACGACTTCGGCGTTCGGTGCACGCTGACAAGCCATCAGAGCTACAATCCCACTCCCTGTCCCTGCGTCTACGATGCGCCGGGCTTTGGACACATCTGCCCATGCGCCCAACAGCAAGGCATCGGTTCCTACCTTCATAGCACAATCCGCATCGTGCACTTCAAATTGCTTTAGGACAAACTTTCTTCTGACCGATCTGCCCACGCTTCAGGAATTCTTCTGACGGCGTTGCTGCCAAGTTTCGAATTCAGGAAAATCTTCCACACGGTTCCCGGGAATTGCCCGCAAGGGCAAAACTTCACGCGCTTGACGCTGCATGTCCTGTGCCAATTGCTGATACAAGGCAGTTCCTTCCATTTTGTGAGCTAACATTTCATCCGAAACGTCACCAATTTTCTTAGCTGGGTTGCCAACGATAAGGCTCCTGCCTTCCCAAGACGACCGGGCTTTGACCATGGTCAAAGCTCCTACAATACTTCCATCCCCGATGACCGCGTGGTCAAGCACTACAGCATTCATCCCGACCATGGTCTGAACACCGATGCATGCGCCGTGAATCATGGCACCGTGGCCGATGTGAGCTCCTTCTTTTAGGATCACTTCGTCCTTGGGAAACATGTGTAACACCGAATTTTCTTGGACATTGCAGCCTTTTCCCAAGGTGATCTTTCCCCAATCGCCGCGCAATACCGCCCCGGGTCCAACATAGCAATCGGGACCTATGGTCACGTGCCCGATGACCACTGCCAACGGGTGCACGTAGGCCGAGGAATCGACCACAGGCACCATGTTTTTGAAGGAATGTATCATGTAATACTTACCGCTGCATGTTTTCCAGCACTACCGCGTACCCTTGACCAACACCAACACATAAGGTGACAAGAGCATAGCGCTTTTTGGCGCGGACCAATTGCTTGGAAGCCGTCAACAACAAGCGTGCGCCAGTCATGCCTAGTGGATGACCCAATGCGATGGCTCCGCCTTGCGGATTGACGCGGGGATCAAAATCGTCCAAACCCAATGATCGGGTGCAAGCCAAGGCCTGTGCCGCAAAAGCCTCATTGAGTTCGATTAAGTCCATATCACTTAATTGTAGCCCTCCACGTTCCAAGGCCAACCGAGAAGCATGGACCGGTCCGATGCCCATAACGCGAGGTTCAACGCCAACCACAGCGGAAGAGCATATACGCGTCATGGCCTTGAGGCCGTGCTTGTCCAATCCATCCGCAGACACCATTAAAAGCGCCGCTGCTCCATCGTTCAAACCAGAAGCATTCCCCGCGGTCACAGTACCATTAGGCCGAAATGCCGGCCTGAGTCGACCCAATCCATCCTCAGTCGTGAGCGGCTTGATGAATTCGTCTTGGTTAAATTCCAGTGGTTCCTGTTTCCGTCTGTGAATGGGAACCGGGATGCACTCGTCTTTGAGTACTTCAACCGACTGAGCCGCCTTTTTTTGAGACCACGCCGCGAAGGCATCTTGGTCCTCCCGGGAAATACCGTATTGATCCACTAAGTTTTCGGCGGTCTCTCCCATCCCATCGGTTCCGTAAACCTCGTCCAGCCTAGGATTAATAAAACGCCAGCCGAAACTCGTGTCGTGCAGTTGACTATCGCGTCCAAACGCTTTGGAAGCCTTGGACATTACCCACGGACCACGGGTCATATGTTCCACCCCTCCTGCCACAACCACTTCAGCATCACCGCAGGCGAGCATTCGAGCTCCATTCATAGCCGCGGCCATACCCGAGGCACATAGTCGATTCACCGTTTCACCCGGAACCGTGTGCGGGTAGCCCGCAAGCAGCAGTGCCATTCTGGCGACGTTGCGGTTGTCTTCACCGGCCTGATTGGCACACCCCATTAGCACATCGCCAATGGCAGCGGGATTCAAATGTCCGTTGCGCTTCAGCAACTCTTCGAGCACCAAAGCAGCCAAATCATCTGTTCGCACAGGAGCGAGCGTACCGCCAAAATTTCCTATCGGAGTTCGCACTCCGTCCGCAATGTATGCATCCATATTATTCACGCTGGTCTGGTCAAAGATAACCGTATGCCGACAAGGCACTCTGGAAAACGATGGTATTTTGCTGTATGAAAATCGCGGTCGTCTCGGTATTTCCACCTTATCGCGGTGGAATTGCACAATTTAACGAAGCAATGGCCGATGCTTTCACAGCGGAGGGACACGAATGCATCGGATTCAACTTCAGCCGGCAGTACCCTGGTATACTTTTTCCTGGAACCAAACAATACGAGGAGGGCCAAGTATCGCGATTTGTGCACGCTACAGCCATTGACTCCATCAACCCGCTATCGTGGCGACATTGCGCAAAGGCGGTAGCCAAGGAACAACCCGACATCGTCGTGATTCCATTTTGGACCGCCTTCTTGGCACCTGCCCTTGCCTCGGTGGTCCGTCAAGTCAAAACCCTGCATCGTTCAGTCCGAATAGTTGGTTTGTTTCACAATGCCAATTCACACGATGCCCGACCGTGGGAAAAAATGCTGACCCAGAGGTTACTTCAGCACATCGATGAAGCGTGGACACTTTCCGAAGACGTCTCTAAGCAATTAACTGCACGTCGAAACGATCTGCGCATAACGACGGCATTCCATCCTCTCTATCGGCACTTTCGTCCACTCCTTTCACGTTCGGAGTCCAGGAATCGTTTAGGCTTACCTGAAGCACCAAAAATGGTTTTGTTCTTTGGGCTCATTAGGCCCTACAAAGGATTGGAATGGCTTTTGAAGGCTGGTTCAGAATTGCTTAAAACAGATGAGAACATATGTTTTTGCATTGCTGGAGAACCTTACTCCGCATGGGAGTCTTACCAGCGTATTATTGACAGTTCACCTTCACCAGAAAGGTTCCATACACACCTTCATTTCATCCCGCAGGATGAAGTTCATGTGTTTTTCTCAGCGGCTGACCTCGTTTGCCTGCCTTATTCCTCAGCATCTCAGAGCGGTGTGACAGCTATTGCCATGCACTACCACAAGCCCGTAGTTGCCACAGATGTTGGAGGATTAAAAGAGTATTTTGAAGGGAACCCCATTGGTCACATCTGTGCGCCGAAGGATGTGAGCTCTTTGACCGCAGCCATCCAAAATGCACTAATTGCTCAGACAGCCGACACCGAAATCATCGATGCTTGGAATGAGAAATTTTCGTGGGCAGCTTTTGCGCAGAAATGTTTACCTGCGTAACCCAGATAAGAGCGGATCGAAGACGAAGCGCTGTACGAGCACGGCTTCATTCTTGTACACGGCGTACATGCGCGAACCGTCCCATTCATTAAGATCGCCATTGTCATCGTACGTATCGGAAATCGGTGCTTTCCAGTACAATTCAATTTCATTCGCCGCTTCTGCCTGTCCCCCCCAGGCACGAAGGCGAAAAGCCGGCACTGCGCGGTTCAGCAGGCTGTCTTCCGCTTCCATGGTTAGGTGGTTATTGTAAGTTTCCAAGTGAACCTTACGAAAGCGATTGAACCGATCTTGCCAGAACAGTGTATCAGCTCGGCTTGTGAGTGGAGCCCCTTCCACACGTAACGTCCCCATACTGTCGACTTCCATGGCGTAAATACGCCCACCAGTTTCTGTCATTTCGATTTCAATGCGACGGAGCGAACTCCCTGCGTAATCAAACATGCCCGTGTACCGCCATTCTCGTTCGTCGGTGAAAAACCTAGTGGACAGGAAACCGGTAAAGCCTTCCATGTGTACGATGAACGGTTCCTCCGCGAGCAGCCCGCTGGCATCGGCAAGCACCATATAGGTCCCGGTATGGTTTTGGGTAGACGTGCCAATGTACCAGGTCTTAGCTGGTGTATCCCCACCTTGGTAAATCTCAACCTTCTTTCCTCGCCCCGCTAACAAACGGTTCACATTATCCAATTCGCCCTTCGGAACCGGCCGCTGCACACGCGCTCGAAGGAAAGTCTTAAGCAACAAATCGACAGCGTCCTTTCGGGCAAAATGAGTGCCATTGAGTTTCCAGTATCGGCCTGACGTTCGCTCAAGCAGTGCTTGATTTCCGTCCTTGTCCGCGATGAAAATCTTATCCACGGCAGCCGTATCTGCCACCGCAAAATCTACCGCATTTTCCGACCTCGATAGTTCTGCAGCTTCTTGGGAGTCCATGTAGCGAACACCTGCAGCAATGGCCGTTACGAAAAGTAAGAAATAAAAGAGTCTCAGGTTTTTGTGCATGGGGGTCAATTTTATGCAGCGGATGCCATCCGTTTTGCAAAGCGTCGGCGCCGTCGGAATGTAAAGGCCCATCCCAAGCCTAAAACCAGGCCAATGGGCAAGGCCAGCGCAATGGCCTGCCAGCCCAGTCGCTCTAATCGAAGTCTTTCTGTGTTGAGTGGCCGCAATGCGATGGTCCGGGAACGGACCGTAATTGCCGCTGTTTCATTGAGTAGATAACTCACCGCATTGCGCAAGAACTCCTTGTTATCATAAACCACGCGTCGCGCAGTGCGATCGTAACCCAAAGGCAGAATCATTGGACCATTCGGTCCTTCCTTCACTTGATTCCGAATGATGTCTCCGTCTCCGATCATAATTTGAGCCGTTGGAAGGCTTTTGGATTGGAAGGCGAAGTCATCGTCGGTCTTCAATGTATCAGGTAACCGGTGCTTGAATGCTGATTCGAAGCTGCCTTCAACCAAAACCGCTAGCGGCTGATTGGGCAGGTTATTCTGACTGAAATAGTCCGGCTTTAATTCTACCACATTGCTCGAAATCCGAACAGGTGCTTTGTATTCACGCGACATTTCAGAAGAAGAAAGCAACACGTGTTTGCGCAGGTCTCCACCCACATCCACGGTATCCAATCGGGATGCAAAATCAAATTTCACCGGATCCAAGTTGGTGGTAATGGGATGGTTCGTGCCAAGGGGCATGGCTACGGGTGCGTAATACCAGTTGAACATCTGCATGTTCTTTTGATTGCCCAGTGGACCTGCGCCCATGACAATAGGCGCACACTGCAGGTCAACGACCACGTTCCGATTGAACCGTACACCGTACTGA
Source organism: Crocinitomicaceae bacterium (assembly GCA_002690915.1). Classification (GTDB taxonomy): domain Bacteria; phylum Bacteroidota; class Bacteroidia; order Flavobacteriales_D; family Sanyastnellaceae; genus UA16. The sequence continues at coordinate 2,384 of NZGF01000059.1, read as the reverse complement.
AACAATTGATCGTAAATGCCCAATTCATTGGTTACTCCCATTGTGAATCCGTTTTGCCCCAGGCTGTCGAAGTCGATAGCAATCGGGTCTAACAACCACATCACGCGACCACCGTTCATTACGAATTGATCGATAATTAATTGGTCTTTCGGATCGAATAGCGAGTCGGGCTTTGCTATGATAGCGAGGTCAAATCGGTTCAACCGCCGTGCCATGCCTTCGATTTTTTCAGAAAGCATATTCAATTGACCATCGATACGAACATTGAACACATCGTAATCTGCTTCCAAATCCATCACAAAATCAGCCGTTTCCGCCTCGCTCAATTCTCCGTGCCCTTCCACAATCGCTATACGCGGTCGTTCCATCGTTATCAGCTTTCTCATTGCTCTTGACAACTCGTATTCCAGCGCGTTGATGGAACCCTGTATCATGAACTCCGTCGGCTCAGGCATTTCAGACCGGAAAAACTGCACGGGCTCTGTTTTGCCTTGGTATGAAATCAAAGCAGCTGGCCAGATGGTCTTGAACGCTTGGGCACCAGACTCCGTGAAAGCAATGCGGGAATAATTCAATCCTTGCTCGACCAATTTTTCTTCGTTTTGACCAATCGTCTGCCGGTCATCAATTTCATAGATGTCGACAAATTGAAAACGAAGATTTCCCTCAGATAAGGCGGCCATGTCCTCCAATTGATAGCGAATGGCGCGTTCCAATCGTTTCCATTGAGCCGGGTAATCGCCGGTCAAATAGCACGTAATGAACACCTCTTCCTCCAATGATTCAAGCAGTACTTGAGTCGCCTCAGTCATGGTGAATCGCTTTTCTTCTGTGAAATCAAGCTGAAACGCAGCGAATGAACACCCCCAAGCCATCACACTAGCTATCGCTGTGCCCAGCAACCATTCGACAAACTGATCCCGACTGCGCAACCGTTGGAAGACAAAGGCAAAGCGAGCGAGTAAGAGAGACAACGACACAATCAAAAAGAAATAGACCAAATCACTCGAGCCGATCAACCCTCGGCTCAGCGCTTGATAATGAGCGCTTATGCCCAACTGGCTAAACACCAAGTCCCATGTTCCGAAGGAATCGAAGCTGGCTAGCGCTTGGAATCCAATGAAACCAAATACGAGAACCACCGTTGTGATTAAGTAAGCTATCAGCGGATTCTTCGACAATGCCGAGACAGTGATGCCGATGGATGTGAACGCTCCACATAACAATACCAATCCGAGGTAACTGCCTTTGATGGCTCCTGCGTCGAAATTCCAATGCGGCTGCCCTAACCAACCAATAATAGGAATGAACAATAGCGTGGGCAACAAAGCAAAGAGCAGCACTGAAAATGCACCAAGGAACTTGGCACCGACAATTTCCATGGGCCGAATCGGCTTCGTCGCCAACAGCTCCATTGTACCGGTGCGGTATTCCTCTGAGAAAGAACGCATCGTAATCGCCGGAACGATGATCATCAAAACCCAAGGCGCAATGACGAAAAACGACTCCAACGATGCTTGGCCAGCATCAAAAACATTAGTCTCTCCCGGGAATACCCATAGAAACAAGCCGTTGAGCAGGAGAAACATGGATACGACCACATAACCCAAAAGGGTGCTGAAAAAGGCTTGAAATTCCTTGCGAACCAGTGCGAACATCGTAATGGCGAAGTTAAGGCTTAGCCTTCATTCAGCACTTGGAAAAGGTTCACTCTCCGGCCATGCTGACGACCAGGCCACAGGTGGAGCACTGAAAAGGGCCTTCGTTTTTGGCCAAACCTCCCCGAAGAGCTCCGACTTTCGATAAGCCTCCAAATGGATTTCGTCCTCCCACCAGCTCAATGTCGTTCGAACCGCGCCATCCCCATGCCCATGGAGCAGAAGGACTTGGTGACAGCCCGGCATGGACTCAATCCGAACATGAATCCTATCGAATAAGCTGTCAAACGCCTTCACGTTTGACGGATGAAACTCCATTTTGACAACGCGCAAAAGCATTATAACAAGGTTCCAGATTCAAATTGAATGCGAACGACCTGGTCTCGTTTCAATCCGAGAAGGGCATCCGCTCCTCCCCTGTCTCCAGGTGCGCTGTGGTTGTTCATAGCGATTTCTAACAAGCCCGCATAATTGAAAACAGCTACCTCCTTGCCGACTTGCACATCCTCATAGTGTTCGGATACTTTACGGATTGACATTCGGCTGGTACGTAATTGGATTTCAAACGGGCGACCTTTTCCAAATTCCTTGAAGGCGCCATGGGAAATATTGGTGATGACATTGCCGTAATCATCGATATAGACAACATGTCCAACCAATGTATCGTCGTCATAACTCAATCGGCGAGGTTGTGCCTCCTTCAAACTTCCCATCGTGCGACCAATG
>NZGF01000058.1 GCA_002690915.1 Crocinitomicaceae bacterium | reverse complement strand
TGGAATTGGAAATAGTCCTGTAAACTTTTCTCTCACATCGTCCACCATCTCCAAAGATAACAAATCGTCTTGCTTACTCAATAACCTGGTTTGCTCAAGCGTTCGCGCATCAACTATACGCAGACGAAAACGATAGAGTCCACGCTGAAAAGAGCAGCGCAACCGGATAGTAAGTATTTTACCTGTGTCGCCCCCAAGGGGAATCGGAATCCTTCGACCCGAGAGTTGAAGGCCTTTTTGATCAATGATATCCAGGATGAAAACGGGTACTTCTGCCGTTTGACCCAGGCTTAGCTCAATCTCTAACTCGATTTCCTGATCATAGTGAGCTTCAGCATGATTACCAATTCCTTTGATCTGCGCTCGAGAGACCTCGTAGCCTTCAACAGAAAAACCTTTATGAATTACTTTTTGCTCTATCGGTTGGTCTTTAATTTGATTCGACTGTACCAGCTTTAAATAGTCATTGATCACATCGTCAGGAACACCTTCACTGCGAACGCTACCCTTGTGCAAAAACATCGCACGATGACAAAATGAACGAATCGTATTGAGATCATGACCCACAAACAGCAGAGTCGTACCTCGTTCCAGTATCTCGTCGAGCTTATTTAACGCCTTTATTTGAAACTGCGCATCACCGACCGCCAAAGCTTCATCAACAATGAGTATATCGGGATCCACGTGAACCTGGACAGCAAACGCAAGCCGGACCAACATACCGGAACTATAGGTTTTAACTGGTCGCTTGATTGATTCACCAATATCGGCAAAGGCAACGATATCATCGTACCGAGACTCGATCATTTTATGATCAAGTCCCAAGATGGCAGCATTCAAAAATACATTCTCACGTCCGGTGAACTCCGGATCAAAACCACTACCTAATTCTAGTAGAGCCGCGACTCTACCAGAGATCTCCACATTGCCAGAACTTGCACCCAGGGTCCCCGCGATAATCTGAAGTAATGTACTTTTTCCGCTACCATTCAAACCGATGATCCCAAGACTATCACCCTGATTGAGCTCAAAACTCACATCTTTCAATGCCTGAACCTCAGTGCAATATTTATCATATAAACCTTGATAACGATCAGGAAATAGAGGCCGAACAAAACGATATGCCATTGGCAGCAGTAACCGGCTTAATGGAGACTCCCACAATCGGTAGGTTTTACAAATAGCATCAACCCGAATCATTGGCTAAAGCACATCCGCAAAACCTTTGCGCATTCGTTGGAACAAAGTAAAACCGACCAAAGAAACTATCAGCGCTAATAACGAATAGATTACTAAAATAGCGTAGTCAGGATGCTCACCGTAGATGACCGCACTGCGGGAGGCCTCAACAATTACAGCGATTGGATTGATAAGAATTAACCTCTGCAGAGTTTCAGGCAAAATAGTGATCGAATAAAATACGGGACTCAAGAATAAGAGCAAAGTCGCCAATGTCCCAGACAATTGCTTAATATCTCGAACATAAACACCAAGGGCTGCTAACGTCCAAGATAAACCAAGTAGCATCATTACATACGGTGCCAGAATAATAGGGATGAGTAACGTTGTAACGGGTATATGATCTAATTCGATATAGACAAAGCCTAAAAGCAAGCAAAAGCCAATGCAGAAGTTGAATAACGTACTTAGCAATACTACCCACGGTAATATCTCAAGTGGAAAAATTACCTTCTTCACAAAGTTGACATTTTCCAGCATTAGCCCAGATGAACGCGTCAGAATATCGGCGATCATGCCATGAATAATAAGACCAAGGAAAAGCACCATCGCAAAATTTAGCACTTCACCCTCAGCCGATGGCATCTGCCATCTTGCATTAAAAATATATTTGAAGACAAAAGTGTAAATACACAGCATCAAAATAGGGGTTACTAGAGACCAGATAATCCCCAATACCGAACCACGATAACGTGAACTAATTTCGCGGATGAGTAGCTGTTTAACAAGGGTTTTATTTCTACCAAACGCAGAGAACATATCGAGGATCATGGTGCGCGTCCTTAAAAGGCTTCTATATATCGTCGCATTCTGTCGTATTCTAGCAGATAACACAGTTTCAGTATGAAACGACTGACGGGATATCTCTTTTTTGGCCCACCCATACTAAAAACAATTTCTGATCGAACTTGAAATGAGGGATCAACACCAAGGAAAGTAAAGACAGACTCAACTGTCTTTTTGTGCCGAGCCATTAACTGACTCATCGAAAGAATCAATACCTGTTCAGGATTGAAATACTGATATAAACATTTAAGCTGCCGACTATAATATCCTCGACTGCGGTAGGAATGATTTCTTGTCGCCGAACCTTCTGACAGCGGAGTTTGATCACTCTTTAGTCTTCTTGATTCTGCTAGCAACGCGCGCCAGAGAGGGAATAACTCCTCTCCACGATCTCTTGCCATCTCGTAATGCGAAATAGCCCGATCAATGGGATCTCTTAGTAAAACAATGATCTTGAGGCTTTGGTTGTATTCCGATAATGCCTTGAGAACATCAGGCAGAAATAAATAAATAGGAGTGGCCTCCCCTCTTAATTGGGTTTGCGTCGCATCCTCAAAGAAGGGTGCGTATCGGGAATCTATAGTTTCAAGATCTAAGCCCTGCGTATCAAAAACATGTGTTTCTTTTGGTTGACTCATCGCAACTTCGGAATGCTGATTGAGGAAATGAGCTAATGCGGTCGTTCCTGATTTTTGAGCACCGGCGATTACAAAATCAATCATAGCGTCCGCATATCTTTAGCTAACTTTTTTAGATCATTAACCGTATAAAACCCAGTAAAAATATCCTCCTCCATAATCAATCGATTGAGTAGTGCATCAATATCAAGATTGCGATAATTAGCACTCGCATTATGATTCGCAAGATCGCTATCACATCGAAATGGTTGAGCCGTGATTTTAGATAAAATACGACCTCTGCTTTCGATAATATCTTCATATCGGATCACCTGACTACGATCAAGATACTTTTCAAAAGCCTGAAAAAACCAACGTAGTATATAGATCTGCCGGTCTAGTATTGAATCTAGAGAAGATAGCTTCGATTCAAGCTCTTTATCAAAATGCTCACCCATCGGGATATGTCCCCAATGAATAGGTAGGTCAACCGTTTGCCAGGATGCGATTGTTGCAAGTGGATTTCTGATAATTGCGTAACAGCGAAAGTCTTTCAGCAGATCATTGAGGAGCGACGTAAAGAGCGCATTATGCTTGATAACAAGCAAAAAATCGGGAGATAGATACTTATTAATTTTGAGGTAATCGAGAGTCACATGCTCTTCACGCAACTTCCCCTGACCAGCCATCACTGGATTCGATGGAATCTGTCCACCAGATTGCTTTGACTGTACCTTACTTGAAGCTAAGGCCTCCTTTCTTCTGTCCTCAGCAAAAACTTTAATCATGCTGACCGCCTCTACCTTACCTAGGTAATTAAACCTTTCACTCGGAATTGGCTCATGCAGGGCAATCGTATTTCGTAGTGAATTCATTAGGTGGCAGCATAGTGTTGTCCCAGAACGTGGGACTCCAGTTATTAAGAGCGTCCGTTTATCCTGCATTCCAAAGCTCATCTACGTGTGACATCAATTGTAAAAACTTCTCTCTTTCCCTAGAAAGCGAATGCTCTTTAGCTGTCATTAGTACATTTCTTTTTATTCGATGCATGACCTGCGTATTACTCAGCATCGCTTTTGCTCGGTGAATAGCATTAACCACCTCTTGATAATCATAGCGCGGCATCAGACAGTTACCATTTGCATTTTCAATATCATTGCAGAAACTTCGATTACCAACGCAATCCGGAACGATGGCAATATCAGCCAGCTGCATTGCCTCCAGTGCCGGCAAGAAAAATCCCTCAGTCTCGTGAGGTAATACCAAAGCAATTCTCGCTGATGCCAGTTGATGCAATAACTCATCTCGGGGAAGATAATCAGTTTGGACCACTGCGTTCAACTTCTCTGCCAACATTCTGGCAAAAGGAGGGTTTTTATATCCCGAAATAAACAACTCGCAGGTTTTTGCACTGTTGATCTCTGGAACGCAGATGCCGTTTTCTATAGTCGTCACTGGACCATTAGCTAGATCTTTAATCGCCGAGTGGACTTCTGCACTTACACAAACTCGAATTGCTTTGTTTTTGAGAAAGCGGTTTACATTTTCCTCTGGTAATGCATGCCGCACATGCTGAATAAGATTGATGATCGGTATCTCCGGATCGATATCATGAAGAGAATAATTATCCCAATCCATCCCGGCAAGAAATAAGTAATTATATTGGTTTGGTAGAAAGTTCACTCTCTGACAATCGGGGAACCAAGGGTTGGCATCATCCCAAGCACTATCCTCGGAAAACCAAATATCTGCCTGATACTTTTTCACCGAATTCAGGTGCGAGTAGTAATCAAAAACCTTCTGATGGCCACCGCTATAGCGATCGAATTGACGACAAAACAAAACTTTTTGAGCATTCATACCCTATGAAGCCATAAATTGTGGACAAAAAAAACCCTCGCAAGGCGAGGGTTTTCTCTAATCTTAAGCGATTAACTTCTAATCAAACTAGCTAAATATAACTACTAGTTAAGCTTAATGGTATCCGTCATACCAGTTCCCAAGTCCACAATCTGAGTCGTAACCTTGAGGTTTGCAGTTGTTGCTTCGACTTCCATCGTAGCCATACCGCGAGAACCACCAGTGAACGTAACGAGATCCGAAACCTTCATCGTTACGATCTCGCCAGCAGGAAGTGTTCCCGTTGCCGCAGCAGTACCTGTAGCAGTCACGCCACTTTCAGTGGTGAAGGTCGTGGTATAATAGGCGTCGCTAGTCCCTCGATTATCGAGGAAGATTCGCTGATTATAGCCCTCGTATGTCGTAATGTAAGGGACTTCCACGGTAGTGGTGTCATAACCGACACTACCAATAGCCTTATCCATTCCGTCCTCTCCCGTTGCCGCAAAGGCTACACTATAGGCGCCCTTCGCAATCGACGTCCCAGCGGTAATACCAGTTAGATCTATACACAAGTACGAGTTGGTCGCTGCCGTAGTTGAGGCAATCACACATGAGGCGTTATCAGTGGCCTTCGTGCACGCCTTGGTAGTACCAGCACAATCAGCTTGGTCACTTTGATGGAATGAACCGACAGATACATCCCCTGTTATGGTGATGTTCTGAGATGCTGTTATATAATCCGAATTAGCAGCGGTGGCTCCAGTTAGCTTAAGCGCTGCCGTTCCTTTCACGTCGTCGGCAGTCAGCGTGGCAAGCCTTGTCTTTACTCCATTGGCAATACCGGCTTGACCAGAGTTGTCAAAACTAGTGAAGCCCGACGCAACTGTGGCTACGGGATTTTCTGCCGCAACTACGGCCGGATAATCGACACTGGTGATAAACGAAGCTACGTTACCTGTCTTAGTATGGTACGAAAGAGTTTGGTTAGCCGCCTTATCAGCTGCGTCGTAAATGCTAAATGTCGCTGTCATAGTCGCTGTTGGGTCGACCGCGTAATCGGCTGACTTCAGCACGACGTCACAGCCAACATAGGTTTCTTCAGCGAGGGTAACTTCAAATATAGCAAACGACTCGCCATCTCCACCTTGGGTGATCGCGCTAGCTGCAACAGCTTGGGTCGCGCCACAGTTTGCATCATTATCGACTACAAGGGTCGGAGCGGCTGCGAAAAGTGCGTTACCTAAGTCCCAACGTACAAAAACTTTGAGCCCTTTCGCAAACGCATAATTCATGTCCACGGTGATGTCCGTGTCAGCGGCGTTTACATCTACGTTTACTTTCCCAGCTGTCAAAGTACCTTTCAGCTCATCAGCATACTTCAAAGGTGCTGGCGTAGTTGCGTCCAAATCCACTACCGCTGCTGCGTTCATTGAGATCGCGGCGAAGGATGCTGCCATCAATGTCTTTTTAAAATTCATATTTACTCCTGCAAGAGTGTTTTAGTTTGTTAGTGTTTGTCGGCTAACCCGCTAGGCGCCTAGCGGATTTTTATACCGCGACCGTCGAATGTTATTGCAGTATTTAGGGATAATCAACCCCATTATGGGTTTCTTTTCCATTTACCTACTAATCCCGCAAAGACCGATCTCTATCGGCATTGGGAATATCACGACAACCCCACGGAGGAAAGGCCGTTCAAATCAATGGACCTCTTTTGAGGTAAATGCATAGCCAGGCCCTATATTGCGAACAACTCTCCTTTGGATTGAGGTAAACTTGCCTGTAATAATTACGACGAACGTCTCGCCCCCGAATCTCGTGTACATATCTTCGGGTACTGTAATTAAGCTGGGCACAAGTTGAATTGCAGCGTGGTCCCGCGTAATCCACTTGTCCTGATCCCGAGCAGTCAATATCTTTGTCATATTGTTTGGCCAAAAAGTCTCGCCCAGGATTGCAGGCACACTATTCATATTGACCGCAGGTATCCTTTGTAAGCCGCATGCATTCAGAAAACCCGGATAGGTTTCGATAAGCATCCGCCATTCTTCTATTCTCCTCAGTTCCTTGCAGCTTTGGGCCAGATAGTTGCCAGGGTTACTTGATAATCCCTCCCTACCCCTTGGACGAAGCAGTTGATCGCCATCAAGATAATCAGCCAAAACGGCCAACAGCTGGTTTTGGGCCGGCACACTATAACCGTGAGCACTTAGCCAACGTTTCAGCCAATACTGATTGGCACTATTAATCGGGATAAGACCGGCTTCATTTTGGATCGAAAATGCAATATCTGCCGATTCATAAAGATAACCGTCCGTGCGAATTTCATCACCGACAATTGACTTCCTCCATAAGTTATCTACACGTTCCAATCCCGATGCATTAATACCCTTACTGACGCCCGCGACAGTGATACGTTGCGTAGAGATTAGGTATGTAAGCTCGTGCGCCTTCGCCTCCACTTTGGCCATCTCGTTAAGTTTCGCCAGCGAAGCTTCGGCCAATTCTAGACGTTGATTCAGTGTGGAGGCGGCATAACCCATCAGGATAGAGAAAATTACTGCAATAGCGAGGACCGCTAATAGTACTGCGCCCTGCTCTCGCTGAGTGATATTCAAAACTCGTACTCACCAAAGAGGGGCAGTTCTACAGGAACATCTGCCTTACTGGGCCGACCAGGCACCGCAAATACCCAGCGCTCTGCCCCTTGCATGATTCTGATGGCAGCTGGCAGGCGACTGTCATCAGGCGCAAACACATTTACCCAGTTACCATCAACAAAATAGGCAAACTCCATCACCTCCAGAGATTCTTTTATTGCGATTGGCTCTGAAACCTCCGTCGCAAACGCCAATGACCAGACCCCATCGTAAGCTGTAATGATCCACTCCATTTTTTGTGGAACCTGAAATGGATCATTTGGCACCGCCGCACTCACAAAAGTGAACTTGTCGGGATCTCCTTCAACGACTGCCTCATGGGGGTGATATAAGACCCCGTACTTAATGCTATCTCGGAACCACTGCTGTGGAAGCTGCGCTGCAGATAAAGATAAATCTCTAGAATTTAAACGCAAGAACGTTTGCCATGTTGCTGTTAGGCCCTGAGTTACCATGGCTGTCGTCATACCTAATATGACTAAAACAACAAGCATCTCAAGCAAGGTAAAACCCGCAGAATCTCTCATCATCAAAAGAACTTTTTTGGCTGACGGGGGTCAGGCCACTGCCTCACCAATTGAGTAGAAATATTCGTAACAAATTGGTCGCCGTTTAAAATACGCACGTTAATGTCAAACAATGTCACTACCGTTGCTGGCTGGCGGCGGTAAATCTCTTGGTCTGATTGACGGTTAATGGACGCTTCCCAATCAAATAGAAAACCATCTATTGCAACGACTCCCGCTTGTTTTTCTCGTAACCGCTCGAGACTCATGTGATCCAGATATTCTTCAAATAATGAGGGTAGAGCAATTGCGTCCTCGATGCTTCTAGTGGATTGTGCTGCAGTGCCCAACCAACCCCAAACACCTGCATAAATAAGAGATAAAATCACTAAGCCCACCAGCGATTCGATTAGCGTAAACCCCTGACTTTTTATCAATTTACCGCACATATTCGACATCGCAAAAGGGTGCCTTGATTTTTAGTCGCTGCGTCTTTTGGCTCTGGGAGAGCTCTGCCAACCCACCAAGGCAAAAACCGCTCGCGAGAACCGTAACGGGCTCTAAAAAAGAAGCATTGATATTATCGATCATCAATTCATCTATCTTTGAAATGACAATAGTTTCACCATTGACCCGCGCTCTGAGTGGCAGAGCTGCTAGCGCACTGGCAAAAACCTCTCTATCAGCTGCCTTTTTTCTAGATGTTATCCACGAATCCATCCCCGGGAATACTAACGAAGCCACCATCCCCAGCAACGTCAGAGTAATCAGCACCTCTATTAATGTGAAACCAGAATACGAAGTCTTCATCTCGTGACGATAGCTTATTCGCCGTTGCCCGCGAAACTCGTACCATCATTTTTAGGTAGGTAACCAATATCGGCTCCTAAATCCTTTCCTCCGGCAACGCCATCCGCGCCGAAACTATACAAGTTGAATCCCGTCTCTGAATCACGATCCACTTGATACTGATATTGTCCACCCCAGGGGTCGAGAGGGACAACCCCATCTATGTAGGGCCCGCTCCAAAAAGTATTCGCTCCAGATGGGCGTTGCCATAGGACATCCAGAGTTTCAGGATAAATACCCGCATCAAGCCGATAAGTCCGAAGAGCCATTTTCAGCATGTCGACTTGGATCTCCGCAGTTTTCACCTTCGATGAATCAACTTTACCGAAGAATTGTGGACCCACAATACCCACGAGCAAACCCAGAATGACTAAGGTGACTAAAAGCTCGATAAGCGTGAAACCTACCTGCCTGAAATATCGCATATCAAAGAATCCTCGTATCTTTTAGAAGGCCAAATCGGTTGAGGAAGTGATCGCTTGCACAATACCAAGGATCATAACGCCAATGAAAACGCCTACCACTACAATAGCGACCGGCTCTATTAATTGAAGCACCTGTTTCATCCTTCGCTTACACGAAGTGTCGTGGAGCTCGGCAACAGCTGCCAGCATTTTTGCTAGCTGACCCGTCTTATCTCCTACTAACACCAGGTTGAGTGATGTCGCCGAAATGAGGTTCGCTCTTTTAAGTGCATCAGAAAAAGATTCACCTTCTTCTATATCTCTTATCATCTGCATTGCGCGCTCACGGCGTCGTTCGTATTGGCAAGACTCTGCAGCCAAGGATAACGCTTTCAGTAAATCGACGCGCGCTGTCAACATGGCAGAAGAAAGCGAAGCCCATCTCGCCATATCTTGCTCCGAGAGCCATGGACCAATAACAGGCAACTCAATAGCGATATTCATAGCCGTTTTGCGAACTGTCGCATTAAAGAGAAGGAACAAGCAGCAACACAGAAGCACAACTGCTAACCCGAGTAATATCCATGGCGAATCACTAGCTAATTTTCCCGCGCTTAAAACCATTGATGCTAGTAACGGTAAATCGCCGCTCGACTCTAATAGATGTGTAAACTTTGGCACTACTGAGATGAAGATAATTAGCATCGCGACAAGCCCCGCAGCAATTAACACGAGCGGGTAAGTTAGCGCACCTCGAAGATCATCTCTCACCGACTGATCATAACTCAACTGATTTGAGGCATTACGCAGCGCAACAGCTAGCTGACCAGCGGCCTCACCTCCATTAATTAACGGAGAAACAAATGAGGGAAATGGCAACTTGGACTTAGCGATCGCTTCAGAAAAACTTTGCCCACTTTCCACATCTTTTACTATTAGCGCAAAACCATTGGCCAAATTCTGATTCTCGTTGTTTTCGGAGAGCGCCTTAATAGCTTCAATGAGGGTCACCCCCTGTTCCATCAATGTGGCCAACTCCTGAAGTGGCAGAACAAGATCACTCTTTTTCACTTTGCGACCCTGATTCGGTTTATTTTCTACCAACCGAACCTGAAGCGCTTCAATACGCTGCTGCTCGAGACCCCGAACAACATCCTGTCGACTCACTGCCTCCCACTCACCCTGAACCGATTGCTGAGTGGCTAGGTCTACCCCTTCGTAATAAAACTTCACAGACCAAACTCTTTATCAGAGCAAACGCGGAGGACTTCATTCACGCTAGTGATACCCTTTGATGCCTTAAGTAAACCATCATCCATCAAGGAACGGCTTCCATCTTTGCGTGCTTGGTCACGTAATTCTGCCAACGGCGCTTCTCTCGTGATTAAGGATCTTAGCCTAGGAGTAACCGCGACCATCTCATAGATACCAATGCGTCCCTGATAACCTTTCCCTTGGCACCCATCACATCCTACTGGCTCGCACCACTTCCCTCTTGGAGTGTTCTTTTTTAGAAAAGCCGGACGCTCTCCGCGCTTCGCACATTTCTGACATAGCTTTCTAACCAGCCGCTGAGCCTCAACCCCCTGTATAGTTGCCGCCACCATATAGGGCTCGACTCCTATATCGGTCAATCTTGGAAAGACCGAACAGGCATCATTTGTGTGTATAGTTGATAATACGAGATGGCCAGTGAGGGAGGACTGAACCGCAATATCTGCAGTTTCCTTATCGCGAATCTCTCCAACCATAATAATATCTGGGTCTTGCCGTAAAAAGGTTCTGAGAGCTCGAGCGAATGTGTATCCAATATCCTCTCTAGCCTGCACCTGTGTAATCCCTTCCAATTGATACTCTACAGGATCCTCGACCGTTAAAATTTTTTCTTCACCAGTCCTCATTTCGTCTAATAGACCATAAAGTGTTGTCGATTTTCCAGATCCGGTCGGGCCAGTAACAAGCACGATACCATTACTGAGCGAACTCCATGATCTAATCAAGTCCAAGTGGTCATCCTCAAAACCTAAGGATTCAAGTGAAAGCTCATCGCGTTGCTTTGGTAGTAGTCGCATAACAATCGATTCGCCATGGACGTCAGGAGCAGTAGACACACGAATATCATATTCACTCTTCCCTGAGCGAGTAGAGAACCTTCCGTCTTGGGGTAATCTTTTTTCTGCAATATCTAGATGCGACAGGAGCTTGATACGCGATGCAATTGCAGGAAAACGAGAGCTCGGTTGTTGCATATATTCATTGAGACGCCCATCCACGCGAAATCTAACAATCATGGATCCGATTCCCGATTCAATATGAATATCAGAAGCATCAGCCTCAATTGCACGCTCTAAAATATTGTTTACCAAATTGATTACAGGCGCCTCTTCCGCAAGGGCCGCAACATCAGCCTTTGATTCGCCAAACAATTGTGAAACTGCCCTTTCCTGAGTAACGTCATCAATAATGCTTGCGGCCATTGCAGGCGTCAAAAGATAGGGCTTTTTCAATTTTCCGGACTCTAGCGAATCGATAAGCCTGAGAGGGAACGTTGCAATCGGGTTATCCGTGTATATCGCGATGTGGTCATCATTAAAGGAAGGAAAAACCCGTTCCGTCAAACACCAATCAATACTTAAATCTAACTTCGCAATGGTATTAATAATATTTGACGCAGAGGGACAATCTGCGTTTCGACTAATTATAGGCCATGCTATGACATCGCTAATCAACTTATACATCATATCCTGGCCACACAAACCAAGACGAGTAACCGCTGCCCACACGGAAATGGCTGCCTCATCAGCGACAGCCAAAACATGAGAAATTTCCCCATCATCCAAGATATTAGAACTTTTGAGGACATTACAAAGCCGCTTGTCGAGCAACGCGGAGTCAATCATCAACTGAGAATGCAAAGGCTTACTCTCGCTCCATTTATGGGACAAATAAGAGGTAACTTCTGTAGTTTGCTATACTATAAGATTATTTTCATTCAAAAGAAGTCATATCAGTGAACGGTACGGTCGATGTCACTATAAATCGAAGAATTTTGGACTACGTGCATGCTTTATTAGATCGTGCAGACAGGTACCTGTGGCCCCAGACAGACGAGATAGATGATAACAGTCACTGTTTCTTCATATTTAAGCCCTACCCAGGAGACCTTTCCATCAAACAGAAAATAGACTGGGCAGAACTTCAAGCCACGGCTTTATCTCCATTCGCATCAGGGGACTCTTACTATTACTTAAGCGGAACGGGACTTCATTTATGGGTCTCCCAAAATAAACTGAAGGGTGTTCCAGAAACTGCCCTTCAAGCGGCATTGGATGATGGTGAATATTTACTCACAGGCAAACATCATCTCTATCACCAAGTTTGGGAAAATCGCATCATGAAAGAGTGTGTGATACATCCCGACAGCACCGATATAGAATTACCTAAAAGAGATATCGATACCGGCACGGCATGGGCAGTACGCGGTCAATTAAGGGAGCGCCTAAAGTCTGGAAAATGTTGGATTACAATTTCTTCCTGCTTATTCTTCGTTGCATTACTTTGGACCTTAGTAGGTGCTGTCACTGTTTTTATGCAAAATAATTTTGCTTTGAGCCAAATCAACAAGCTGGATCCTTTAGTATCAGACTTATTACTCCAACAAACCGAGCTCTCAAATTATAATAATACTATTAATCTCATCAATAGTTGGCAGGCAGAAAATGGATATCTACCTGAGTCTGTAGGTATCATCGCAGATCGCATTAATGCATTTGGTAAGTGGCAACTGAAAGAAATTGTTTGGCAAGAAAAACAGTTAACACTCCAGATTGATAGCGGCAGTATCGATATTGCGGCCCTAATAACCGACCTTGAGTCGCTGTCCTCAGTCAGATCCGTAGGAATTAAACCCTATGGCAACACGGGTGACTTTTTGCTGGAGGCATTCTTCGGTGAGTGAAATTTGGAAAATTTTTAACAAGTTCAATAACGAGTTTCAGGAGAACAAACGGTTGCAATGGATGGTATTGGCAGTGCTTGTATGTATCTACTTTATCACCCTTACTGGATTGCTTGATAGGCTTGCTGGCTATAGCTCCCTCGCAGCTCAAAATATTGCAATGTCTACCCGCATGCAAAATATGACAACCCAAACGATTAGTAGCAAGTTATCAGATGAGCTCAGAACGCGAGCTGATGAGAAACTCGCCGCATTACCTCGTGCAGACTCTCGAAATATCGCAGAGGCTCGCGCATTGAAGGAATTTGAAGAGATAATTAATCCTCTTTTGACAAACACCAGAATGACACTCATTGATTCTGAGGAAATTAGGACTGATAGCGAAACATTCTGGCAGGTAACAATCGAGATATCAGGCAAACTCCCCGCATCGAATGCTATTAAGTTACTGACAGAATTTGACTCCTCTGTGACGCATCGCCGAATCAGTATATTCCGCTACCGAATGGACAGCTCCATTTACACTAACTTTGTAAGCAAGTTACTGTTTGCGAAAATAAATAATGCGTAGTCGATTTATTCTGATATTTTGGGGGATAGCTCTCCTAACTGCTGCTCTTTCCATTTTTACGCATTACCAGAGACCCAAGACTTTACAATTGCAAGCCCCAAACTTGAGTGCAGAAGAGCTAATCAAGCCTAAAACCATTTGGAAAGCCTCCCTTTCGAAGCTCGCACAATTTGAGAAGCCCAGGGCAATCCCATCAATAGAAAACAACCCTATTATTGGTATAGAATCGGGGAGGCTCGTAGGAATCATTATCGATACCCCGAAGCGGGCTATTGTCATACATCCGGAATCAGGTAAGGTACTGGAAATCGGTCTGGGAGAGGGCTGGCTTCCTGGCTGGACTTTGATTGAAACGAGGGTCAATCATGTGATTTGGCAGAAAGAACCAATACAAGAGCAATACAAACAAATGCTTTTCATACGCCAAAATGATAGCGAGTTTCCAAAAAGTTGACAGCCAACCCGAAAAACAGGCAAATAACCGATATGCTCGATATGAAAAAAGAAATAAAGTGTCTCTTCCTTGTTGTCATTTTATGTTGTCTAGCTTCCTGCTCTTCCTTGACTACACCGCTGCAACAGATATCCCAAAGTGATGATGAAGTTTTCTCAACACCAATGCGAGAGGCGAAAGTTACCAATGAAGAAAAGCGCGGTTTCAATCCAGCTTCAGAGCCTGAAGAGGGAGAGTTTAGGGTGCTTTCTGTTCCTAGCCTATCGATCAAAGATGCTGCTAAGAACGCCGAAATTCTGGTCATCCCAAAACTCTCGGAAAAAAATAGTAATAGAGTGTCATTTAATAATATGCCAATTGGCGTATTTATTAATGAGCTTTTCAGCAATCAACTAGGACTCAACTATATTATCGAGCCGGGTATTAGTGATATCCAAGACCTGGTCACGATGCGCCTCAATAGTACTGTTAGTCCAGAAGATCTATACAGTCTTGCAACCAGAACGCTGCGCGCCTACGGGGTCACTACCTCTGTAAGGGACGACACATTATTTTTTAGTTATGCTCCGGAAGCAGCAAAAAATGAAATCCCTCTGATCATTTCGGGAAAAGCACTACCGAATGTCCCACCAACAAGCCGTCCAATCTTCTATATTTATCCAACAAGAGCGCTAAAACCCAATAATTTGCGAGCCACGCTTAAGCAGATGTTCCCGGCGAAGGACCTTACAATCGAAGTTGATGTAAGTCGTAATGCACTAGTCTTTCGAGGACCACTAGGACTGGTCAATCAAGCCGCGCAAGCCACGCTTACTCTTGACGTGCCCACCATAAGAGGAATGCTTTCGCGTGTGTTTAGACCCACATTGAATAACGTTACTAAATTAGCCAATGATTTGGAGAATGTTCTCAATGCCCAAGGCTACTATGTAACTCAAGAACCAGGGCCAACGGCAATAAGGCTCTTACCGCTGCAATCGGTCAACCAACTCATAGTATTTACGCAAAGCACTGAGGTTCTTAACCACGTAATCGCTTGGGCAAAGATGCTAGAAGAAGAAAGCTACGGACAGGTAGAACAAGGACTTTTCAGCTATCAAGTGAGAACCACATCGGCAATGCATATTGTAAATGTCATTAGAAATCTTGGGATCGCTAACTTTGTATCGAGTAGTGTGAATAAAACGCCCGTTAACGCAACGTCCACTCCTCAAGCAAGTATTACTGCGCACAGCAATAACCGTTTAGCTGTTGATGAACAGCTAAATACTATTTTGTTTAGTGGCAATGGTGCAGACTGGTTGAAAATACTTCCGACGCTGAAAGACCTCGATAAGCCTGCGCCTTCAGTCATGGTCGAGGTTGTGATGGCCGAAATCCAATTAAATGACTCTGAACAAGGCGGTATAGAGTGGTTAGCGAATTCAACTGCAGACGGATTCGGGCTCAATTATGGAACCTTAAATGGTTTGGGAGTCGGTGGTTCCGGCTTTAGACTTACGCTAGATAATGCTGGTGCCACTCGAGCGCTTCTAAACTTCTTCTACAAGAATGAGAAAGCTGTAATCCGCTCCCGACCAAGACTAATGGTAAAAAGTGGTGGGACTGCCTCGATTGATGTCGGTAATGAAATCCCAATCATCACAACGAATACTCAGGGTATTGAAAATAACAACGCACCAATCGTGCAGAGTATAAGTTATCGTAAAACAGGTGTTCTATTAGATATAGAACCGATAGTTCATGCAGCAGGCTTTGTAGAAATTGGGGTTAGCCAAGAACTCAGTGAAGCAACGGCCACCTCCTCCAGCAATATTGATTCACCGACAATTTTGAACCGAAAAATTAACACGACGGTCACTTTACAAGACGGTGGCTCAGTGCTGATCGGCGGGTTAATTTCCTCAACGAGTAGCGAGGGTTCACAGGGTATTCCAGTACTTGATCAAGTACCAATTTTAAAACGGCTGCTTAGACAAGAAGCAAATGAAAAGGTACGCACAGAACTGATGATTATGATAATCCCCTACATACTCAGCTCACCCGAGGAAGCTGAAGAGCTCACCGATGAGCTTCAGAGAGCTCGTATGAAGCTCTTGGGTAATTAAGGTAAAAAATTAACTGTAATTAAAAGTTGTCTTTTTAACTTCTCTTCGTAGCGGCTTAGCTCTTCTCTGATTTGCAGCTGACTTTACAAATCACTCTCAAAACCCTCATATTCCAGTTCATAATTTTTCTCTTTATGGCTTCTGGCACCAAAATTGATACATTCCGGCGAAAGCCTGGGGGTTTCTTTCCTCGAACTGATGCCACAGTTCTAAATCATAGATATCCGCTTCGTTTCTATGAAGCTCTCTAAAATTTGAGATAACGTCTTTGTTTTCAAATCCGCAGAACTTTAGCCCCAGCTCGTCGAGACAGTTTTTAATCTGCGGGAGAGTAAAACGATGCTCTTGCAAGTGGAATACTAAGTCTCTAAATTCACTCAAAGAGAAGAAATCTGAAAATTTACTTAATTGTTTTACACCATGGATTTCAGACTCTCTTAACAACTCTCTGAAATTTCTAATTTCAATTGCAGATGTCCCTAGTCCGAGGGAAGCTATTTCCTTTCGAACCTCTACGATATGTTGTCGTGCCAACTCACTATACAAACCTATCTTCATCAAACCACCAGGATTTAATAAATCCACCAAAACTCTCCATCCAGCCATCGGTTCACCCATGTGGTGAAGAACACCCGCACTTTCAATAATGTCGAATTCCTTGCCTATTTGATGGAGATGTAAAATATCTGCTTGCAAATAATCTATGTTGGTAAAACATAATTCATTAGATTTCCTCTGCGCATAAGCTAGGCTTGCAAGGCTTATATCCACAGCAGTGACATGACAATTTAAGAAGCGAGAAGCAGTACCTATCGAATGCTGCCCGGTACCACAGCCGGCAATTAGCACCAACGGAGCATTCACGTTTTTAATCTTTTCCGAATGGAGCTGAAGCTTTAAATCGTTACAAACTGCAGCGATTGGTTTTGCCTTTATGGGAACTCCTAGTTTCACCCAACGCGGATAAGGATTCTCTTCATACTGCTGCCTAACTTTATGTGACACCTCGTCGGATATTCCCTCTAACACAGGAATATCTTTCACTATCATTTTCTCGAGAAGTGGTTCCTCTATCAGCCTCTTCTTCACCTCTTCTAAGTGGTCAAGAGATTTTAGCTTTTGACACCAATCATATTGATGTAACGGACGATAAGATGCTAAACACAAAACCTTTATGACTTCTGGCTGCTCTGATTGAATCACTATTTGCGAAATATGAGCTTGTAGTTCGCCAATCAAATGAGTCTCTTCGTCACTTTCAATGTAAACATATTCATTAGCGAAACAATGAATAGAAAGCGTGGATAAAAAATAAATGATTTCAGGAGATACCTCTATTTTATCCAGATTTTTTAGAAGCAAACTTCGCATAGCAACAAAGAGGGCCTCGAAATGAAGCTCGGGAAGTGGACATAAACGCATCAGATGATGCAGAAGTGGAAGCTTATCTAAACTTCTAATTATGGAAGTTGCCTCCTTAAAACTCACAGCAGGATTGTTCTTAAGTAGTAAATCCTTGATTTGAGTATCTTGCTTTAAGAGACTCGAAATACTTCTGGCCACATCTCTAGGGCGCGTAGAATTTTCGGCAGTTAACAGTTGGGTTAATGGGGGGTAGAGCTTAGGGTTTGGTGAATTGAATCTTAGGTTTTTGATAGCAATACCAAGATATTCATGGGCTTCAAGATAGTCTGGTTCCAATGCTATCGCATGTGTATAGCTGGCCAGAGCTTCGTCTAGTCTTCCTAGCTCTTGGAGCGTGACCCCCAAGTTGCTGTGGGCTTCGGCAAAGCCAGGCTTCAACGCTATCGCTTTTGTATAGCTTGCTTCAGCTTCGTCTAATCTGCCTAGATGTTGCAGCGTGATGCCCAAGTTGGTGTGGGCTAGGGCATAGTCAGGTTTCAATGCTATCGCATTTGTATAGCTTGCTTCAGCTTCGTCTAATCTGCCTAGTTGTTGCAGCATGTTGCCCAAGTTGTTGTGGGCTACGCCATAGTCAGGTTTCAATGCTATCGCTTGGTTATAGCTGGCTAGAGCTTCGTCTAGTCTTCCTAGCTCATGGAGCGTGACACCCAAGTTGCTGTGGGCTTCGGCAAAGCCAGGCTTCAACGCTATCGCTTTTGTATAGCTTGCTTCAGCTTCGTCTAATCTGCCTAGTTGTTTGAGCGTAGTACCCAGGTTGTAGTGAGCTCCGGCAAAGCCAGGCCTCAACGCTATCGCTTGTGTATAGCTTGCTTCAGCTTCGTCTAATCTGCCTAGTTGTTGCAGCGTGAAGCCCAAGTTGCTGTGGGCTTCGGCATCTTGAGGAGATAAAGCAACTGCTGTCTGACTAGCGCCTACAGCTTCAGAATGTCTTCCTATTTGCCCATATACCAAGCCAAGTACTTTCCATGCAAACTGATGTTGGGGAAACTCGTCAGTAATGGATACCGCTAGCTTTTCAGCATTATTAAGTCGTCCGTTCTGAAAGTGCTCCAATAGACTCTTTAGTATTTCCTGAGACGGCTCTTTTGTGTCGGCTTTTGCTTTTGGTTGAGCTTTTACTTTTGGTTGAGAAAGTAGTCCCTGCAATTTTTTCGCACTAATTCCGTTCTTTTTAGCCTTTTTAATCGCTCTCTTGGCAAGCTTTAACTGGTTGATTTCAAAGAGAGCGCCAATATAACTTATCCAAAATTGTTCTACATTCGGGTTTGCCTCCAAAGCGATTTTAAATAACTGCAGTGCCACCGCTATCTTATTCTCAGAAATGGCGATAAGCCCTAAATTATGATTGGCATCCGGATGCTTGGGCTGACTTTTTAATATGGCCTGATAAAGGCGTTCAGCTTCTTGAAGATTACCTGCACTTTGGGCTGTATTAGCCTGCTGCAATGCTTGTTCAATTGTCAGTTCCATTAGATACTTCTCAACATTGCTTAATCAATATTGTATTGGTTCGTATGATACTTCGACAGTTCATGTAATCTTTGGCTGAACACTATACAACCTAAATCACACTTAATATTACTCAAAAAAACCCGATCGAAGAAACTGTCTTCGCTTCGT
>NZGF01000057.1 GCA_002690915.1 Crocinitomicaceae bacterium | reverse complement strand
CGCAACAACGACGGGCGCCTCTGACAACCGCAAGGGGAAGGACCCCATTTACGTCGATGACTTCTTTATCGATGTAACAGGTGAGAACCTTAGCTCTCCGGGCACTTCTAGTCCTCCTGTAGACACAACCCCTAAGGCTGTTGGTGAAGACGCCGGATCCACCACCATTACATTGGCTGCAGGATCAGCTTTCGATGGTGAAGTCGGTGACACTGTGTTCGACGGTGAAACCGCCCTAGGAATTATCGCATCCATTGACGGATCGGTTATTACCTTGGAAGATCCACTAACCGCTGCCTTGGCTGCGGATACCGTTCTATCGGCCAGATTTGTAGAAGTACAAAATAACGATGGAATCAATGTGAAGTTCGTGAATATCGCGACTCGTGGCCTCGTTGGAGCAAATGCCGGTGAAGAGCTTATCGCTGGTTTCGTATTGCTCGGTGACAATCCTCAAGAAGTTCTTATCCGTGCCCTAGGTCCAGATTTGATTCCTCGTGGAGTGACCGGTGCCTTGACTAACCCAATGTTCGAAGTGCGTAACTTCGCTGGTAATGTTGTCGCTTCTAACGATGACTGGGGCAATACTGCCGACAATGCGGACGTAGCCGCTGCTATCGCTTCAGCCAGTAGCGATCCTGCGGCTGCTCTAGATGACGGTTCAGCAGATGCCGCAATTCTCGTAACGCTTCCGCAAAATGACGTCTATACAGTCGTTGTTTCCAGCGCGATCGCGGGCGAATCTGGGGTTGCCTTGGTTGAAGTCTTCGAAATGGATCAGTAATCGATTCGAACCAATTAATATATACTAAATCCCTAGCTTTCTCGATCAAAGAGAAGGGCTGGCCCTAGAAGCGGTAAACGCAACAGAGCGAGCGTAAGATGTTAGCACTATGGGGTGGAGTAGGCATGTTTGAAACAAGCTTGCTCCGCCCTTTTTTCATTTTTTCAATCAAGTTTTTAACCTAATGCCTAATCATTCACTCTCCTTGAAAGGACTCAAACAAGTCAGCTTGTTATTATCGGTTGTTAGCTCTTGGACGTACGTCGGAGCGCAAATATCCGATCCCATACCTGGGGACGTTCCTTTCGGAACCATGCGGATCGAACTCACCGAATTTGCCCAGATCCCGGCGAGCTCGGGAGGAGGAACCGGCCACGCGCGCATCAACCATTTGAAACCAGATGGGACCGGGCGTTTATTTGTCAACGACCTTCGCGGCCGCATGTATCTTGTGTCAGAGGGAAACGCAGATGTGTATTTGGATCTTGAAGCCGAGGTCGGCAACGCTTTCCGGGACAGTCCGGGCTTGGGCACGGGATTCACTTCCTTCGCCTTCCATCCAGACTTTGCTACCAATGGCGTCTTCTACACCGCTCACGCCGAATCAGGTGGTACGGCGACAGCGGACTTTCCCATTTCGGGTAGCACGGACCTGCAAGGAGTCATTACTGAGTGGACCGCCACTACTCCCACCGCCGCCACCTGGTCTGGAACCAGACGAGAGCTCCTGCGTGTGGATTTGGTCGGAACGATCCACGGGACACAGGAAATTTCTTTTAATACCGCTGCTAGTTCATCGAGTGATGACTATGGTATGCTCTATATTTGTATCGGAGACGCCCAATCGCCCAATCGTGGTCGGTCAGAGTTAACTCACCGTTTGGATGGAGTGTTGGGGTCAATTCTACGTATTGATCCTATGGGCACTAATAGTGTCAATGGAAATTATGGGATTCCCGTGGATAATCCTTGGGCATCCGATGGCGACCCGAACACTTTTGGGGAAATCTATGCATATGGATTCCGCAACCCTCACCGCATTTCCTGGGATGCCGATGATGAAACAATTATGTTCGCTGGAGAAATCGGTGAACGTAATGTCGAAGAGATTAATTTGATTGAGGCCGGGAATGACTACGGTTGGAGCGAACGGGAAGGAACCTTTATTATAAATGGAGATTGGGAAAATAATCCGAGTGCGGGTGATAATGATGAGGTATTTGAATTACCCGCTAATGACGATACCTTGGGATTTACTTACCCGATTGCTCAGTGGGATCATGATGAAGGAATTGCTGCTATAGGCGGTTATGTGTACCGAGGATCGTCGCATCCAGATATTGTAGGGCAATATATATTTGCTGACCTAGCTGACGGAGGAAAGCTGTATCATCTTGATGCGGGTTCTGTCGTTCAGAATACTCAAATGAGCTTTGAACGCATACGGCTCGTCTTTAACGGAAATACTTACGACAGAATGAGCCAAGTAACGGTTTCGGGGACGGGCAACCGCGATTCGGACCTACGCTTTGGCTACGACGAGAACAACGAATTGTATATAATTTCCAAATACGATGGAAAAGTTTACAGTATCAGCGGGGCAGTGGTTGGCTCGATTCCCAAGGCTGTCGGTGAAAACGCTGGATCTACCACCATTACCTTGGCCGACGGATCTGTAATTGATGCAGAAGTAGGTGATACTGTGTTTGATGGCGAAAATGCCTTAGGAACGATTGTATCAATTGACGGATCGGTTATTACTTTAGAGGGTCCATTGGCGGAAGTCTTGGCTGCAGGTACTACTCTATCTTTCGACAATCTGAGCACAGGGGCTGATGTTCAGTTCGTCAATATCGCCACACGCGGACTTGTGGGTGCCAATGCGGGTGATGAACTAATTGGCGGTTTCGTATTGCTGGGCGAAAATCCTCAAGAAGTACTTATTCGCGGCTTGGGTCCAGACTTGACCGAACGTGGAGTTGCAGGTGCCTTAGTCGATCCAGTAATCGAAGTTCGAAACTTAGCGGGTGTAGTGGTTGCGACGGGAGATGACTGGGGTGACGAAGCAAACGCGGCTGATATTGCTGCTGCGATTGCTGAATTGAGTTCAGATCCCGCCTCCGCTCTAGCTGATGGTTCGGCTGATGCCGCGATACTTGTTACACTCGAGCCTAACGATGTCTATACCGTTGTAGTTTCTGGTAAAGGGGGATCGGGAGTCGCTTTGGTTGAAGTTTTTGAAAAGGACCAGTGATTAGGCCACGTGGACAAATTCGCTCATGTCACTCAATTCGGTTCTTTCGTGCACAAATCATGTTTGCTCGACTCGAAATATTATAATATTCCTGCGGGTCGCAGCCCGCAATTTGAAACTAAAAACCCTCGAATGAGCTCGTTCCGGAGTTTGTCCACTTGGCCTGGAGGCGTAATTTATTTCTAGTTATTTGAGAATGAGGAAAGGAAAGCCCCCTGTATTATAAAACTACTCAATAGGTATTTTGAAGACTCCTATTTGAAGCAGTTTAGTAATGGAAATAATGCTATCGTGAATTCTAAAAAGAGTATAGTTAGATTTGGGCCGAACAGAGTCTGGAGGACTTACCAAGGTGGAAAGGTTCTTGATACGATCGAGGGCAAGCCGGAACCTATAGATAGCCATTTCCCAGAAGATTGGATCGGGTCGTTTGTGGAAGCGCGAAATCCAGGGAGATCCGACCAGGAAGAAGGGCTTTCATGCGTGGCCACAGCCGAGGGTCAATCGGTGCTGTTTCGGGACTTTGTCAATCAAGACCCCGAGTTTTTTCTTGGAAAGAGCGAATCAGGGCTGAATCAAATGGATGCCATCCCATTAGTAAAGTTCTTAGACAGTGCCACTCGACTCCATTTTCAAGCCCACCCAACCGTAGCGTTTGCACGTGAACGATTAGATTGTAATCGTGGCAAAACGGAGGCCTACGTGATATTGGCTATTCGAGAGGATGTCGCGAATCCTTACATTTATGCTGGATTTCAGCGGCCTCCGAGCCGTGATGAACTCAAGAAATGGATAATTGAACAGGATATTGAATCGATCGAAAAGTGCTTTACTCCGATTCCCGTCAAGCCTGGCGATGTATTTCTGATACCGGGTGGACGGCCACATGCGTTAGGGGAGGGTATTTTGATGCTTGAGATTATGGAGGCGTCCGACCTAGCCGTTCGGTTCGAGTTTGAGCGTGAGGGATTTGAAATCCCTGAAGAAGCGCGCTTCATGGGTAGAGACATCGAAACGGCACTTGACGTCTTCAATTTTGAAGCCGTTGAAGATGAAGCGATCGACTCAGTCTTTCGTTGCTCGCCAAAGCTTTTGGAGGAATATTCATCAGGTGGTCGCGTAGAAGAGCTTATTGGCTACGATAAAACACCTTGTTTTTCTATTATTCGGTCGATTATTTCTGGAGAAATTGAAAAACCGATCACGCAAGGTTTCATTGGAGTCGTAACGAGTGGTGATGGATCAGTACGTATCGATGGGGTAGATACGAAGCTTGGTCTTTGGGATCGATTTTATTGTCCCGCCGGAGTTGGGCATATTACTTATTTGTCTGAAGAAGGAATGACTGTAGTCGAATGCTATTCAGGGTAGTAATTAACCTGGAAAACTCAATTTAGTTCATATGGAAAACTTAATTTGCTTAAATCAGATTGAAATCGATACTTTCCTGCCAGAAGGAAGATTGGATAAAGCGAAAGCCCTTCTAGGTGAGTCTCGGATGGTTGATTCTACCGCGATAACTTCGGATGAAGAGTGGCACTGCATTCTGGCTGAATGCAATCCTGAGATATTGATCGCAGGATGGAAGACTCCCGCTTTGCCCGAAGACTACCATCAAGTCGTGCCAAGACTGAAATATATCTGTTACCTTCCGGGTTCCATACGTAAACTAGTCCCTCGTTCGGCGATTGAGAAGGGTCTGATCGTCACTAGTTGGGGTTCTTCGATTAGTCGGACAGTATCAGAATGCGCTCTTTTATTGACCCTTTGCTGTATGCGCCGCGTACGGTACTGGACGGAAGAGATGCATTTTAATGGAGGTTGGAAAACACCCCAGACTGAGACGCAATCACTGTTTGAAAGAAGGGTCGGACTTCACGGTTTGGGACTAATTTCCCAGAAACTAGTCGATCTGTTAAAACCATTCACGAGCAAAATATCCGCGTATTCTCCCAGTGTTCCAGATTCTGTGTATGCGGACTTAGGAGTTTCGAGAAGTGAGTCTCTGGAAGATCTATTCGGAAACAATGATGTCATCATCGAGCTAGCCGCGTTGACGCCCAAGACAACTGGCATGGTAACCGAGGAACTGCTAAAGCTGATTCCGCAGGGCGGTGCCTTTGTTAATGTAGGACGGGGGGCGGTAGTAGACGAGGAGGTGCTTGCTCAGTTGGCCAGCGAACGTCCTGACCTGCAGTTAGGCCTGGATGTCTATGGAGAAGAACCCTTGCCGCAAGACTCGCCTTTCAGGGGGTTGGATAACGTCATGCTTCTGCCGCATTTAGGGGGACCTACCATCGATCGTAGGCGGGATGCCGGGGATCATGGGATAGAAAATATCCGCCGCTATTTAGCCAAAGAAGATCTAATAGATCCCTATGATGTGGGGATGTACGATCGAACATCGTAGAGGAGTAGACTATGCAAACTAATTCTGAACAATCCAATCCGAAAGTCGTTCCGGAAGCCTATAGAGGTTGGCAAAATAGGGCGAAAGCGCTGATTGAGCCGTTGCGTTCATTGACGCAAGCGGGCAAGGCTGAGATTCCCATCGACGGACCTGCGAGCGATCATGATTTGAACGCTGACCGGCTTGAGTCATTCGCTAGACCTTTGGTCTTATTCGCTCATTGGAGGCGTTCCCTCGACCATAATTCGACTGATGAGGATAGAAGATTGTCAGATCCGATGGAGCTGTGGTTTCGAGATGCTTTGTTGAAGGGTACCGATCATCGTTCTTCCCAGTATTGGGGAAATTCCGCTAACTTCCATCAGCATTCGGTGGAGATGGGATTGCTAGTCCTAGGACTGGAAATCAGTCGTGATTGGCTTTGGAGCACGTTTGAAGAAGAGGAGAGAAGCCAAGTTTTGGATTGGTTCGAGTCCGATGTTGGGAACGGCCATCATTGGAACAACCATATGTTCTTTGGCATCTTTATATTGGAGTTTTTGATACGAGAAGGCCGCGGTCGTGATTCGTATCGACTCGTTATAAACCGATGGTTTGATGAGTTAGAGGGAATGTACCATGGTGAGGGCTGGTTCATGGATGGAATGAATCAGGCATTTGACTACTACAACGCGTATGCATGGCACTATTACGGGCTATGGTGGATAAGACTCTATGGTGAATCAGATCCAGGCCGATGTGATCGATGGCGTTCGTTCGCAAAGAGGTTTCTTCAAGACTATCCAGCATTCTTTGCCAGCAGTGGAGAGCATCCGGCTTTTGGTCGATCCATAACCTACCGTTTCAACGCTACGGCTCCCTTTGGAATCGCCCAGCTTTTGAATATGAGTCCCGTCGATCCCGGATTGGCCCGAGAAATATGCGAACGAAACGTAGACTTCTTCCTGTCCAAACCGATTTTCCAGGAACAGGGTTGTCTTTCATTGGGTTGGTACGACCCCTTTCCTGAGATGGTCGAATCCTACAGTTGCGGTGGTTCCGTCTATTGGGCCGCTAAGGCCTTCGCTCCCTTGTTGCTTGATCCCGATGACGCTTTCTGGGGCGCGGCAAAGGATATTCTGCTGGCTAGTAAAGGTGACTCTAGCCAAGGTTTTTATGTTCCTAGCCTCGTTGTTCGTTCGGTCGATGGAGCGGTTGAAATTATCAATGCCGGATCTCAGATCGCGTCGACAAACACCCGATTTGGCCCGTACAAGTGGGGCAAGCTTAGTTACCGTACTGCGGTAGGTTTCCTCATGACACATGATCCGGATCGATATCCTTTAGATTCTGGGCTGACGGCGGAGGACCTCAAATCGGGACCGATTTATGGCCGCCATTACACGACACCCATCGTGGTCGAGGAAAACCAAATAGCTTGTCTTTATAGCTTGGGTCGTAAGAGCGAGCAATTTCAAATAAGTGTTGAGACGCATATGTGGTGGTTCCGCGGGTGGCATCTGATTGTCCACCAATATAATTCTCAGCAGCCCGCGTTGTTGAGGCATGGTGGATACGCGCTATCAAATGGAGACCCTGAATCCTTTTCTAAGGAAGTGAGTGATGCCTACCGGTATATCGAAAGTGATGAGATAGGAGTAGCGTTGCAAAACTTAGTTGGGTACGATGCGTGGGGTGAAGATGAACGTCTAAGTGATGTGGATGGGCAGCGACGCCATATTCAAGATAAGTATCACGTTCTGAATACACTAGAATTGAGTATCGGACGAGGGTCTGGATACATTGCTTGCCTTTCCTGGGCAGGTGAAGCGAATTCTCCAGAGCGATCGCCATGGAGTTTCGAATCACTAGAAGAGGGTGTGTGGTCCCTCAGTCACTCGAAACTTGGTTCTTGGAGAATCGAAGATCCATTTTTGCCTGCTAATCCGGCAAAGTCTCTCTAACTGAGTCGGAGAAAATACGCCAAACGAAATGCGATCACCTATCACGGTATTCACAAAACCTTGGAAGACTCTTGCCTCTGAACAGCTGGCGGCGCTGATAGCGGAGCTCGGTTTTGACGGTGTCGAACTGCCAATTCGAGAGGGTTTTCAAGTAGAACCTGAAAACATCGAGTCACATCTTGTGGAAACGGCTCGCGCATTTAATGATGCTGGCCTCAAAATTTTTAGTATTGCCGGGGATCTGGATGAGAAAACGGTGAGAGCCTGCGGAGCTGCCGGCGTTCCCATACTCAGGACGATGCTAAAAATCGAATCGGGTTTATCCTATTTTGAAAGCGTGGAGCGGTTTCGTTCTAATTGCTCTGATTTGGCAGGAGCGCTTGAAGAGTCAAAGGTACGCATTGGATTGCAGAATCATTGCGAAGAGTATGTCAGCAGCTCGATTGGCATTATGCATGCGATTGAGCCAATCGATTCTAATCAGGTATCGGCAGTTCTGGACTTAGGACACACCGGTCTAGAAGGAGAGTTGGAAGAGACAGCCATTGATATCGCTTGGAGTCGGCTGTCCATGATAAATTTGAAAAACGCCATCAGGTATTCAGATGGTGAGGACGCGAATGGAGCGACTGAGTGGAAGCGTACTTGGGTTCCCGGTAAAGAGGGTTTCACGTCCTGGAAAAAAGCAATGGATGAATTGAAAAACAGGAAGTATACGGACCCTATTTGCCTGACAGCGGAGTATAGAGACAGTCAAGGAAAAGGACTGGCAGGAAATGATGTGATTCCCGCTCTGCAAGAAGATTTAACCTATTTAAAGCAGCTGCTTGGTGAAGATTAATCTCTGAGTAGACTGAGAAAAAATGACATGAGTATTGCGCTACCAAAATCAAGAAAGGTCGTTGCCCTTTATGGAGATGGAACGTTCAGAATCAAAGAACGGGACCTGCCCGAATTGGAGTCGGGTAGTATATTAGTTGAAGTTAAAGCTTCTTTGGTGAGTCCCGGTTCAGAGCTAAAAGGGCCATTAAAACCCGGAGTGAAGTCGGCAGGGGGATGGCGTGGTTTGCGGGAGATGCAGCTCGACCCAGATCTTAGCCTTGAAGCGAAACCGTTTGGATACGCGAACGCAGGAGTCATCGTGGCGCTGGGTGATGGCGTTAAGGGATTTGAACTCGGAGAACGCGTTGCCTGTATTGGGGCTGGCTATGCCCAGCATAGCGACTATTCGGTTGTCCCGCAAAACTTGGTTGTGACCTTGCCCGAAAACGTTTCCTTTGAGCAAGGAGCCTACGGGATGTTGTTGACCACGGCGTTGCAAGCGGTTCGTAGAGGAACGCCAACGATAGGCGAGTATGCGGCAGTAGCGGGACTTGGGATGGTTGGGCTTTTGACTTCCCGAATTCTGCAGTTGTCGGGCTGTTTTGTCATGGGATGGGACACCGTGGATGCGCGGCTCGAGCTAGCTAAAGATTTTGGCATCGATGGCACCGTTAATGTACTCAAAGAAGACTCCACAGAATTGACCCGCGAGTTTACCAACGATCGAGGATTAGACCTGTCTGTTATTGCTTTGGGTGGTGACGCGGAAAAGCCCGCACATGGCCTGGAAAAGTGCATGAAGATTTCCCCTGATGGGCACCCGATGGGAACGATGGTTGTGGTAGGAGGAGCAGAGTTTCCCTTTACGCGATCGTTGACCAACATGGATATACGTCGTTCATCGCGAACTGGACCGGGTTATCATGACTCAGAATGGGAACGAGGTGGAAGCTATGGAGATGTATTTGTCCGATGGGATACAAAGAAGAACCTGGAGCTCTGCCTAAGACTGGTGTCCGAGGGGAGAATCCCAGTTGAGAAACTGACCACTCACCGTGTTTCGTTTAACGAAATCGAGGCCAAAGTATTGAAGATTACGCGTGATCCAGACTCGATTCTGGGAATGGTTTTTGAAATGTAGAACCAGCACCTTACCTGTCGCGTCAGTGCAAAAGGCTATCGGTTTGGCCCTGCTCAGGATGGCCAGGAAACGGCTCAACTATTTAGGATCTGTTCATCTAAGTAAGTAAAATAGGCATAATCTGCGCTAACGTTGCCCAGTTATGGTTTGATGAGGGCGAGCTTTCGATTTTTTTCAGTCGACGTGTGCCCAGTTTAGTCCCTATAAACTGTCCAATTTTAATAATTATAAATTTTGGTCGAGCTTTCGGGTTTAGCGGTACCCTGTCCCCCCGTCCTTTCTTAGCCCTCCCTAAATCAATCCAAAATCCCTTTCCACTGCTCAACCCAATCAATTCCAAAATTTAATAATTATAAATTATGGAAACCGTTTACGGAACAAATCTTACCCTTTGGGACCTTGGCGTTTTAGCCTTTTACCTGGTGTTCATGTTCGGCATCGGATTTGTCTACAAGAGTTTCAGTAGTGATTCGAGTGACTATTTCCGAGGGGGCGGAAGCATGCTTTGGTGGATGGTAGGCGCTTCGGCGTTCATGACGCAGTTCAGTGCATGGACCTTCACGGGAGCCGCGGGCAAGGCTTACACGGATGGAGCACTGGTTTCTCTCATCTTTTTTGGAAACGCAGTAGGGTACTTGCTGAACTACTTCGTTACCAGTTATCGATTTCGACGTATGCGGGTAGTCACGCCGATAGACTCGGTTAGGGCTCGCTTCGGAGCGTTTAATGAGCAAATTTTCACATGGACCCAAGTGCCGTCTCGAGTGCTGTATGCGGGCATTTGGTTGAATGGCTTGGCGATCGTGGTTTCGAGCGTATTTCAAATTGACCCATTGGTTACAGTTTGGGTCGTTGGGATTGCGGTGGTCGTCATGTCCGTTGCGGGGGGAGCTTGGGCGGTAATTGCCTCCGACTTCATCCAAGTTCTGCTTTTGATGTGCATTTCCATTGTGGTGTGTGTCTTGGCACTAGCCCATCCGGCGATAGGCGGATTTAGCGGTTTGATGGAAAAGGTGCCCGATCACCATTTTAATTTCAGTGTGGCCGAGAACGCTCGGTTCGTTTACATCTGGATTTTTACGGCCTTTGTCGTACAGGCGTTCAAAATCAACAATATGTTCGATTCGTATCGCTACCTTTGCGTAAAGAACGACAAGCAAGCCCGCAAAGCGAGTATGATGGCCTGCCTTCTCATGTTTGTCGGTCCCCTCATCTGGTTCATACCGCCTATGGCAGCCCGAGTGATTCAGCCTGACATGGCTTCGGTTTTTCCGAACCTCGCCAATCCATCCGAGGGGGCCTTTCTTTTTATGGGTATGGAAGTGATGCCTGTTGGTATGATCGGTCTTCTCATCTGTAGTTTATTTGCTGCGACGATGTCTTCTATGGATAGCGGCCTAAACGTGAATTCGGGCATTTTTGTCAGTAACTTCTACAAGCCTATTTTGAGAAAAAACGCAGGGGATAAAGAACTGCTGCTCGTGGGCAAAATAATGTCTGGTGTATTTGGCATTCTGATAATCGGAGCTGGATTGCTTTGGCTTAACCTCAAGGATTGGGACCTTTTTGAAATTATGGTTCTCTTCGGTTCCATGATTGGCATTCCTATCGCCATGCCTCTCGTTTGGGGGCTCTTTATTAAGAATGCGCCTAAGTGGGCTGCATGGAGCACGGTTCTCGTAGGCGTATCCTTTTCTTTTCTCTCTATCCAAACGGAAAACTATGGCTGGTTCGGGGTCGGTGATCTCATAGGGAGAGAGAAATCAGATTTCCTCTACTTCTTCTCCGGCTTAGGTAACGTGCTCGTTTGTAGCCTTTGGTTTTTCCTTACCGTATTTGTTGCCAAAAAATATGGATACAAGCCCGATGCGGAGGTCGAAGAGTTTTTTGAAAATCAGAGAACGCCTGTGGATAATAAGGCAGAGGGAGGGAAAGATTCCGACAAGAACCAATCCACTGCGATGGGGGTTCTTTGTTTTATATACGGTGGTTTCATCGCTCTACTAGGGGTTTTGATCCCAAACAGTCTGAGCGGTCGTGTAAGCTTTCTATTTTGTGGGGCGGTGATCGGAGGGATCGGATTCGCCCTCTACCGCTCGGGCAAAAAGAAAGAGGCACCTCAGCTCAACGATTAAAGCCGGCGAAACGATTGAATTTCATTGAGAGGTGAAGCGTGGGTTTCTTATCGATCGGCGGGGCGTTGACATCACTGTCAATTGGATTGATTGACCGTTCGTTCGATTGGCAGCTATACGACTAGGGAGTGGAGTTGGGTTTTTCTATTCTAGATTGTCATCGTAAACACCCATATCGCTTCCGATAATTTTAGATACGGTGTTCCCCGCGAGATCGTTCGAACGGACAGTGTAGTCGTCGATGTCGGAAGTTAGGAGCAAGCCAAGTTCGTTGTCATTGATTTGATTCGATTCAATGTTCAAGGCTCCCGATCGAGTGGCGCTAATCCCACTAGGGTTGTGGGTGATGGTATTGCCTCGGATGAAAACTCCATTGCCTCCACCGTCATGCAATTTAATACCCTCACTAAGGTCGTGGTGAAAATTATTTCCGTTTATATATTGAATGTGCGACTGCTGGATCACCTCGAGTCCTATGTCGTAGCCATATACTTCGTTGTGATGTATCCAATTGTTAGGGCCAGAATTGTCGTGAGTCGAACCTGTGTTGCCAATGCCGAAACCCGCGGGTGTCCCGTCAATATTCTCAGGGTTGGCCCAATAGGCGAGGTTGAAACGCAGTTCATTGGCGTATTCGTCTTCTCCGTGGAGATCGCCCGCGACCTTTCCTCAATGTTCTATCAAGTAGTTGCCGCTTTTCTTCAAACGGACGGTTACAATGTCACCTTTTTTTTCGAATGAAATCGGCGTACCATCGAGACTGATGCTCGAGATAGAGCCTCCTTGGTGAAGGGATAGATTCGTCGGTTTTTCGATTTCAACCCCGAGCTCGCTTGTCGAAGCACGTTTTAGCGCGAATGTGACTCTCTCCGTTGATGAGAAAATGGACATTCCATCATATGCGACGTCTTTGGCGGATTGCCCCGCAACCGCTGTAATAGTTCCCGCGTCGAGTCGGGCCCAAACGAAATCTCCATCGATTTTTAGTCCAAGCTTTTCACTCTTTTTCTCCGTATGGGATTTTAGAAAAAGGTCTTTCACGCCGTTTCGTTCGATGCTCGCAGCCAATAGTTTTTCCGTCGAATGATCCTCAATAGTAGGCGGTTTTTCATCCTTTCCGAGTGGATACAAGATTTGTCCAAACAAGGCTTCGTGTCCCGCTTTGGTGGTTTTGAGCGAAGGGAAAGAAGCGTAGTCCGCTTTGATGTAGGTACTCTCGGTTTCAAGTACTTCGATTGCCGATCCAGGAGAAAGCTGCCGCGTGAGGAGATTTGACGCATCACCGTACCGGTCCTTTTCGTAGGACCAAGTATAGCTCCCGTTCTCTTCTTCAAGAGTGCTTCTCCCGCCGTGAAAATAGACATCGAATTTCCCTTCGAGTTTAGAGCCATTGTATACCTGTCCTTTTGCCTCGTCCAAGACTAGAAAATACTCGTCTTGTATAAAGGCGATAGACCGTTTTACCGATCCGAGTTCTGTGTCCAAATAGCGCCGGAAGGGGGCGGTCTTTTTTTCGAAATCGAAAAACGACGTGTTTAATTTGTCTTCAGACGGGTTCGATTGGTTTTCGACAAAATCTCCTAGGGGAACATCGTCGAAGGTGATGGTGTTGTGTGCTTGAGGGCGGCGATAATAGCTGTATCGAATGTCTTCGCCGTAGCTGGATCTGGTGTATCCGCTATCCGATGCCATCATCTGGTTTTTAGCATAGAGGACAAAGCTCAATGTATCATGGTGGTCATGGTTGTCTGCTTGAGGGACAGAGTGAAAAAGCAGGTAGAATTGCTCTTCAGGGTCATTCAGCCAAGAATTCCGGAAAAAGGTCTGTCCTCCCTCCATGAAAATGGTGGGATCTA
The DNA here is from genome assembly GCA_002690915.1 of Crocinitomicaceae bacterium. Taxonomy (GTDB): domain Bacteria; phylum Bacteroidota; class Bacteroidia; order Flavobacteriales_D; family Sanyastnellaceae; genus UA16. Next base: position 2,982 of record NZGF01000057.1, on the reverse strand, counting down.
CAGTTGGCGCTGTCGCCTTTATGGTTGGGTCGTAGGTGATGAGTTCATACAGTTCCTTGGGGTAGTCCCAAGATGCTCCCGTATAGTTGAATCCGCTTATCTTCTCTACATCTCTGAATGGTTGGTAATCGGTCGTCTGGAAATTCCACTGGAGCACCTCTGAAAAGGGAACGTCGGGAGCGAGAAAGGAGCGGTGGTCGCTAAAAGCCTTGGCGACCATTTGGGTGGGAACCGGTCGGAGAAACGAGTCCTCGATATTCATAGTCCAACCACGTGCGTTGCGCCCAATAACGCCCCATTCGAATGACGGTTTAAAGTCTTCGAAGTAGCCAACTCCAGACACGTTCTTGTAGTGATAGATGAAGGGTACGAAGTTGAGCCAAGAAAAGACATAGTACATTCCGCCTTCGCGGTAAATGCCGTCCGAACTGAAATGATAGTGAGTGTTTTGGTTGGCTGCCTTCATGGCATTGCGAAACCAACTCTTTGCCTCTGGTTCGTCGGTAAAAGTCAGGGCAAATGCCGCAAGTCCCCAGGCGGGCTTGGAAAGATGGTTGTGAGGTCCACTAGCCCAGGATTCAAGATTCTCGTGAGTGTAGCGAGCTTCCTTTAATAGACGTTTCCGAATGGTCTTGTCCTCTTCAGGCGTTAGGAAGGGCTGTACGAAATCGTAAGCGGCGCAAATCGACTGGGACCAAATTCCACGATAGACTTCGTCAACCGATTTATCCACTCCACTCTTGGTGGGATCCAAATCGAAAATCGGGCCGTCAAAGGCTCGCAAAAGCGCGGCCTTGGCCCGATCGATATAAGCCTTTTTCTGAACCGGATCATCTGTCATCCAAGCCATGAATCCCGCGTAAAGCGGAATCTGTGTCATCTCGCCGTAGTATTTGTGGATGCGCTTGTTGTTGTCGCTGGCCAGTTCAGGGAGCCAGATCTGGTCTTCTGGAATAACCTCTGGAAAGGGAGCAATAAGCAGTGGATGGCTTTTAACTTTTTCCCAGTACTCTCTGATCATTGCGTCTTTGCTGAGCATTCCTTTGAATGCGACGAACTCCTCTTCTTTAAACCAGAGAGAAGGGTGGGTTTCCGTTTTTGTGAGGACCGCCTTGGTACTGACTTGAAATCCTGAAAACGATTTCCAGTTGGCGCCCATGAAGTCTTTGCCGGCTGGGAGAGGAGCGATTGCCAGAATTGCCATGGTCAGGCAAAAAAAGATTCGGTAATTGATTTTCATAAATGGCAGGGGGTAGCTGGCTCAGTTAGCGGGCGATCTCCGAGCGCCCACTGGGAAAAGAATGAATGGGTGCTGGGGGTTCGCCCTCTACCTTTAGGTCCTCTTATTAGGGTCATATCGAAAACAGATTTGTTCCGAGCATTAGGCATAGACTCCGCCGTTAATATCGATCGTGGCGCCGGTAATGAATCCATCGTACTCGGAGGCTAGGAATGCAACGGTACGTGCAACGTCTTCGGCGTTTCCGGCACGTCCGATCGGGATAGTCGCGGTTGTTTGGTCCGCGGATTTCTTTGAGGTGTGCGTTTTGTGGAAAGAGGTTCCGAGAATGAGTCCCGGCGCGATCGCGTTGACTCGAATGCCCTTCGGTCCTAGTTCATTGGAGAGGGCTCGAGTGAAGGTCAAAATCGCCCCTTTGCTCGTAGAGTAGGCGAGCGATCCTGGGTGGCCCCCTTTGCGGCCCGCGAGAGATGCTAGATTGACGATGCTGCTGCACTCGTTTTCAGCGAGCATGGGCTCCGCTGCTTTCGTGATGAACATCATCGAAGTAAGATTGATATCCATGACCTTGTGCCAAAACGTGGCGTCCATTTCGTGGAGCCATTTCCGGCCGACGAGTGATCCCGCGTTGTTGATCAGGATATTAAGCCCACCTAAATGCTCCGCGGCCTGCTGGACGAGCTGGCTTGCTTCTACATCTTTCGTCAGGTCAGCGGAAAGAGCGATTGCCTTACGGCCCTTTTCTTCGGCATAGGCTACGAGCTCGAGAGCCGTATCGGCGCTGGAAAAGTAATGGATGGCCACATTGGCACCCGCATCGATTAGGTTTTTCGTAATGGCTTTGCCGATACCCTGAGCACCGGCAGTTACGAGAACGTTTTTATTTTCAAGTTTACTCATTGATAAATTTAGAACCAATTCAGCTCTTTCGCTTTTGAAAGCGCTGTTTTAAGGGGTGGAAGGTAGGGATGCCATTGGCGTTCCCATTCAATGCTGACATTGCCTTTAAAGTTGCCCCCGTCGATCAACTCTAGAGTTTCAGTTAACGGAAATTCACCCTCGCCCAACTGCACGTAGGTGAAGGGGTGCCGTGCAGAGGGCTTGGATACGCTGTCCTTGACGTGAACATTTACGATCTGGCCCTTTAGCTGATTCCAGGATTCCTGGATAGGCTCTTGAGCTTTTTTCCAAGTATGGTGGGCGTCCCAAATAATGTTAATTGCTTTGTCGACTTGATCGAATAGCTGGTTGCGAGCGGCTCCATGCACGAGGGCGTCGTGAGTTTCGAATGCCATGTCAACCGTCCAGCCGGATTGGCTACGTAAATACGACCACCAGCCCAGGGTCTCAAGCGCTCCATCAATTGCTTGACTACTCAGTTTGTCGGTAACATCGCCACCATCGAATACTCTTAGCCATTTTGTTCCCATTGCCTCGGCCCATGGAATGAACTCAAGAAATTCTGCCCGAGAAGATTCGTCGTTTCCGAAGAGTTTTAACGAGGTGTCGAGGAAGTCGATGGAAACGCTTTGCTCACTCATGTAATCTGCCAATTCACTAGGGTATCCGAATCGATCTTCAAACAGAGTAGGCAAATCCGCCGTGCCTTCTAGCGTTCTGGCTTCAATCGAATGCAATCCATACGATTTGGCTAAGGCGCAGCATTCTTGGAGAGTGAGTTCCGGGCTTCCCAAAGTTGAGAAAGTCCAATTGAAATGGGGAAAGCGTGTTGAGGCATTACT
>NZGF01000056.1 GCA_002690915.1 Crocinitomicaceae bacterium | reverse complement strand
CGGCACCGAAGAGGTCCATGTAGCGTTGCCCCGTGATGGGATCTTCCCCTGAACCCGTGGACGACTCACGCGATGAAGCGAAAACAATGGCGTCTGCTTTCTTGGAAGCGAAACCCGCTCCGAAATCGTAACTAGTGGAGTTCAATCGGAGCAAGTTGTCAACGATGTAACGGCTTGACGGCTCCATCAATTCGAGGGCGTCGTTGTCAGCTTGTTCAATCATCGCATCTGCAGCGGATGGATCTCCACCATTCTCCTTGTATGCGATATACCACTCAATGGCTTCGTCAAACTCCTGCTGCATCGACATCGCTTGGCCATAGTGCAAGTAGACCTCTGGGTTATCCGAACCGTATCGCAACCCGATGGCCTTGTCATACCATTCTTCGGCACCGGTAGGCTCCATCAACTTGAGAAAGCTCTCACCCGCCATGAAGGCAATGCGGCCCTTTTCGTCAATGTCTTTGACTTTGGGGTAGGCCTTGATGTATTCTTGGAGTGAAGTACTGTAGGCACCACGCTCATAGGCTTGGTCCGCCTCTTCAGCCAAATCACTCTGGGCTGAAACGAAGCCCAATGTGAAGAACATGAGCAAACCGAGAAGGCCGGTTCGCTTCCAACTTGCTTGCAGGTAGTTGTGCATTTCCAAACGCTTTAATTCAATGCCCGAATGTAAGGCAAAGTGTCCATTCGCAGACCCGTATCCCTGAAAAACGTGAAATACAAAACAGCCGGGATTGGTCCCGGCTGTTCTCTATTCAAAAGGCCTTCCGCCACTTAGCGGGTAAAGAGCAATTCAGAAAACTTGGGAAGTGGCCATTCGGCATCGTCGACGAGCGACTCGAGCTTGGCACAGATTTCCGCTGTAACATCCATACTCGGCACTACCTTTTCAGCAAATGCCTTCGCGCTAGCCAACGCATCCTTTGCCGATTCAGCTTTGTCGTGAATGGTTTCCATACTGGATGATGCAGAATAGAGGTCTTGAATAAGTTGGCCCGCCTCCTTGATCATTTCGATTTGAGCTCCCGAGAATTTCGCAGCCTGCTTACCCAATACGGTGCTGAGTTGTTCGACATTTGCAAGCAATCCATTCTGGTAACGAATGGCTGCTGGGAGCACCGAATTCCTGCACATACCGAGGAGCACACGGTACTCAATCTGACGCTTCATAATGTAGTTCTCGAGCTCAACTTCAACACGCGCAGCCAATTCCTCTTTGCGCAAAACACCCAGATCCTCGAACAATGACACGACACCCTTTCTGCTAAACACAGCCAACGCTTCTGGCGTGGTGCGGAGGTTCGATAACCCACGCTTTTTTGCCTCTGCCACCCATTCATCCGAGTATCCATTGCCTTCAAAACGAATGGCCTTGCTCTCCGCAATGAGCTTTTGCAACTCCTTCAATATCGCATCGTCCTTTTTATCGCCCCCGGCGATACGCGCATCTACGGCAGTCTTAAATGCGTTCAACTGCTCCGCGACAATTGTATTCAAAACGGTCATTGGCACCGCGCAGTTCGCCGTACTGCCAACTGCGCGCAACTCGAATTTATTTCCAGTGAAAGCGAACGGAGATGTACGGTTTCGATCCGTGTTGTCAAGCAACACCTCCGGTATACGACCGATTTCCAGTTTGAGAGCGGTCTTATCTTCCGGGGTCAATTTACCGGCCTTGATACTGGTCTCAAGCTCATCGAGCAGCGAAGAAAGCTGTGAACCAATGAACGCGCTGATGATCGCTGGAGGTGCTTCGTTCGCGCCCAAACGGTGATCATTACCCACGGAAGCGATGGCCGCACGCACGATGTCCGCGCGCTTGTGCAAGGCTGCGAGCGTATTGACGAAAAAGGTCAAAAACCGCAAGTTCGTTTTAGGGTTGTTGCCCGGCTTCAAAAGGTTGACTCCAGTGTTGGTGCTGAGTGACCAGTTGTTGTGCTTGCCTGAGCCGTTGAGGCCAGGGTAAGGCTTTTCGTGCAACAACACACGGAAATTGTGCTTACGTGCCACCTGCTCCATGACCTCCATTAGCAGAAGGTTGTGATCGTTTGCCAAATTGGCTTCTTCAAAAACAGGCGCACACTCAAACTGATTGGGTGCCACCTCATTGTGCCGCGTCGTCACTGGAATGCCCAACTTGTGGCATTCCAATTCAAACTCCTTCATGTAAGCCGTGGCGCGAGCAGGAATGCTACCGAAGTAGTGATCATCCAGCTGCTGACCCTTGGCTGGTGCAGCACCAAACAGCGCACGGCCTACCATCTGCAAGTCTGGACGTGCGGCGTGCAATGCCTTGTCAACCAGGAAGTACTCCTGCTCCCAGCCCAAGGTTGCCACCACCTTTGTGATGTTCTTGTCGAAGTATTGGCATACTGACGTAGCGGCCTCGTCCACCTTGGCCAGCGCCTTAAGCAATGGGGTTTTGTTGTCCAATGCAAAGCCGGTGTAGCTGATGAAAATGGTTGGGATGCAAAGGGTGTTCTCCCAAACGAACGCCGGTGAAGTCGGATCCCACAAGGTGTAGCCCCGCGCCTCGAACGTATTGCGTATGCCGCCGTTGGGGAACGAGCTGGCATCGGGTTCTTGTTGCACCAATAGCGATCCGTCAAACTTTTCAATCACACGTCCATCCGATGTTGGAGTAATGAAGCTGTCGTGCTTCTCAGCCGTAGCTCCTGTGAGCGGCTGGAACCAGTGTGTATAGTGCGTGGCGCCTCGCGAGATCGACCATTCCTTCATAGCCGAAGCGACTTGATCGGCGATGGTTCGGCTGATGGACGTGTGGTTTTCCATCGCATCTACGATGCTATCGCATGCCTCGTCGGTGAGGTACTCACGCATCATGGTGAGGTTAAATACGTTCTCTCCGTAGTAGTTGGAGATTTTATTGTCCGGGCGCTCTACCATGCGTGGCGTGCGTTCGAGGACGTCTTGGAGGGCTTTTTGGCGCGAAATGCTCATTTGGTAGTTTTAAATGATGCGCAAAAATACCCCCCAATCTGATAGGGTTCATCATCAAAAAAACAAAAATGTTACGAACACCCCCCCCTCATTTTTAGGGGGTAAATCACAAAATCACTGTTTCTGAAGCCACTTACTCAGCTTTCTCCCTTGACCGTCATAGCAAATCAGAGCATACGTTCCCGTTGGCAAATCTGACAAATCCAGGGATTGCAACAAGCCTGACGACACCTGCCATTCGCCCGAATTGATGAGCCTACCCATGGCATCATAACACAGCCAATCCAGCGATTTCCCCGCTTGGAATCCACCGAGGGAGACCTGAAATACCCCATCCGACGGATTAGGGAACACCACCATCGAGACCGGTGAAATGGGTAATTTCTCTTCAACGGTGACCAAATTGGTTTGAAAGAAAAAGGCTTGAGAGATGTATCTACCGAAATCAGGCTCAAAGTTGATGAAGTTGCCACCGGCCACCTTCTTCAGCCGCGTGTATCCCGAACCGTCGCTGTTGGCCCAGAAGCTCTGTCCGTCGTCGCCCACGTCATTGACGGTGAAACGGTAGCAGCCCTGGTTGAGGGACAATGTATCTTTGAAAGTGGTGTTAGCCGTGGGGTAACCGCGTTCCCAAACCAAATTCCCTTGGGCGTCGAGCAGCTCAACAGAAGTCTCCCAGGCCACTTGGTTGGTCTTGGTCCAGATGATTACTCGGTTGTCATCCAAATCCGGGTAGGACCAGGTAGGTACGCGGTGAAAATGAGAACTGGATTTGTTGTTCCGCGGCTCCTCATCCACCATTCCGTTCGGCTGATTTACCTCCACTTCAAACAGCACCCACTCCTCGTCATTCCCCTCGTACAAACTCGGGTCATCGTAGGGAAGTTCGACTTCAACAGATTCTAGGAAAGCCAAATTTCCCGTCCATTCGTAAGTGGCAGTGGCGCCACCTTCAATGCCGTAACTAAACTGGCACGCCGTCAGCAGTTGCGATCCGTTGTTGCGGATGCGCACCGTTGGTGATTCGCAAATCGGGTTCCACCTCGATTCCAACTTGTCGTCAGATGGCGATAGGATCTGGCTAATTTCCACATCGTATGTCATATTTGGCTCACCATAGGCTACGATTTGCCCTTCAAAACGGTAATTCCCGTCAGGGTCATACGTGATGTCATAATCCACTGAAAATTCATCCTGACCGGCCACCAGGGGAGTCAACTCAAAATCTTTCGTATCCACCACCGCTCCAGGGCACCAGCCAGCACGATCATAAATCCAAGTACCGCCTTGTGGATATAGCGCGTTGTCTGCGCATTCGCGCATGATTTCCCAGCTCCACTGCGCATCGCCATTCACCTTTACGGAGTGCGTGTTGTAGCAGAACTCAGCGCAGTTGTTTCCGGAACCAAAGCCGTGCCCACTAGCACGGGTCTTCAATCGGAACATCGACTCTCCTTCTTGTGGCGCAAACGCGTGATCTGTTACGTTACCATCAAACGTGGACAGGCCATATTGGCCTTTCCAAAAGGCGTCCATGCGCTTCACATCACGCGGAGGAGTGCCGTGAACAAAAGCGAATTTCATGTCCAAAAGCTCTTGCCAATTGCCCGCTTGCAGTTCAACACTATCGCGCAAAAGATGCACGTAATCCGACACATCGAACACCCATGTCCAGCCGTCATCGTCAAGCGTTAAGCCGATGCCGTACGGCGTGATGTACCGAGCCAATTCATAGCGATCGACCACCTCAAAGGGAACAGAGAAAAACGTGAGTGTATCGTTCAAGTATTCTGTAGCACTGCCCGCCAACGGATAGGTTGCGAGGACTTCACCAGAAGGTGTCCGGGTGGTTCGGACCGTCTCCGCTGGCCACCCGTATTCCAGCGATTCCCAGGTGACCGCATTGCCCTGCACCGCCCACTCAGCAATGCTTGTCGCCGGAATAGCTTCCACGTGATCAACAACGACAGAGTCCGCTGCAACGGCGTCACCGGACCACCAGATTAAACTCGGACGCACGCCCTGCGGCATCGCCCCGGGATGCCAAAACGCCTCGCTCGCCTCATACGTCTTTGCACCCGCATTCCCATGTGAAAAATGTGTCACTCCGTCGCCGATTGCATAGAGTTCTGGGTTCATATCCATGGAGAGGTTGAGAAGCAAATCGTCCGCGTTAGGATGAGCCTCATCCACCGAACGGTTATAGAATTCGGCCACGGCAGTCGGTGTTAGCGCTGCATTCCACATGCGGAACTCATCGACATCACCTCGATAATCGTTGCCACCATTTCCATTGCATCCGATGTGGAAGCGCACCATGTCACCGAATAAGTTGTCTTTGTCCGTCCCTGAGTGCCACAAGGCCCCATCGAAGTAGATGGCCATGGTAGCTGTGGCGACATCCTTGGTAAACGCCCAATGGTGCCATTCGCCTTCGTACTGATTGGCATCCGCAGCTTGATCGATGCGGTCATAACCACCATCGAATCCGGCATCCCAATAAATGCGGCCGTTGGACCAAGGAAAATGGATGTTTATCTCGCGCTGGTTGTCGGCGTTCATGCCTTCGCATATGGAGTTGTTCTCCGGCTGAAACTCAGGTGTTCCGCGGGACCAGAATTCAACCGTCACAGCGTCATCGATAACGTTGATTTCATCAACCGCCACCTCGATGCGGTCATTGCCGTCAAAGTGCACGTAGCTTCCCGCTGTTCCGGCTTGCCAAGTCTTCTGTGGAGCCTCTTCTCCAGCCCAATCGGCCTCCCATACAGGTGCCTCATCCAATTGCATCAATACTTCAACAACGAGATGACTTTCGCCGTCCCACTCCAATGGGGCGTCCAATACAAAGCGACCTGGCGCCGAAGCATCGGACACTTTGCTCGATGCGGCAATCGGTCCGGTGTAAAAGCCGCCCAGCGAATCATCAGCTGACCAATAAAAGTTCCATTGCACAGCATCCCGAGCTTCGACAAGGGACGCCACCGCTGGCCACTCCACACCGACACTTGGAGTGCCGTTCCACCCCAAGGCCTCCAATTCATCCGCCGACCACACCCACTGCATTCGTCCACAATCACTCTCCCATTCCAATTCAGACGGCGCAGCGGTGAAAGTGCCAACTGCTTCACCGGAAGAAGTCGCTCCGGATAACTCGTAGTTGCTGTATGCCCAACGCACCGTATCCACTGGAACTTGCGCCACCTCGGTTACCAACGTATCCGATACGAAATCAAGATCGTCAATCAACCAATGAGGATGGGTCAATGAATTGCTGTCCATCATGCCCGTGTGATCGAACAAATACGTGTAAGTCAGGTAATCCCACTCCCCACAGGCATAGCCTAAGTTACCTGCGGTACCATCTTCAAAGCATTTAAGGTTGTAGTACATCAGCACCTTTTGGTAGGTGCTGTCGTTGTCGCTGGCAGGAAAATCAAACCAGCGTCGGCCAGGGCTTTCGTAAGCGGTTGCTGGGTTGTTTTGGGCTTCCCACGTGTAAGTCTGCACCCACGTCGTGTCCGGATTTTGGGCAAATGTCTGTGTGCTCAACAAAGCACTAAAAAGAAGAGCAAAAGCAAGGCGCATGGTCAGAAATTCTGGTTTGGCAGGGAAGATACAAACTCCATCCGGCCAACCCAACCTCCCGTCACTTCACCTCATCCGAGTATCTCGATAAGGCCTCACGAAGGCAAGCAACCGCCTTTTCAATTTCCTCGCGCTCAAGCACATACGCCATACGTACCTCTTGCCTCCCCAGCCCTGGCGTTGCGTAAAAGCCGGTGTTGGGGGCCATCATGACCGTCGCGCCCTCGTATTCAAACGACTCCAACATCCACTGGCAGAACGCATCCGCATCATCAATGGGCAGTTTCGCGACGGCATAAAAGGCACCACCCGGCTTCGGACACGTCACACCCTCAATCGCCGTCAGCCCATCGACCAGGGCGTCGCGCCGCTCCCGATACGAAGACCGCACTTCGTCAAAATAAGTTTCGGGTGTGTCCAAGGCGGCTTCAGCAGCCACTTGGGCTAGCGTCGGCGGACTCAACCGGGCCATGGCGAATTTCATAGCCGTGAGGCGGACTTCGGGGTTGCGCGTCACCAACGCACCAATGCGCGCGCCGCACATGGAGTAGCGCTTGGAAACGCTATCAATGACCGCCGCATGTTTTTCCAATCCAGGCACCGTGAGGATGCTGCGGGCATTCGAACCGTCGTACGTGAATTCACGGTAGACTTCGTCGGCGAACAGGAACAAATCCTTCTCCTGAACAAGTGCGGCCAAGGCTTCCAATGCTGAATCGGGGTATTTCGTTCCTGTCGGATTGCCCGGGTTGCAAATTAAAATGGCCTTAGTGCGGTCGGTTATGGCCCGTTCGAATTCCGCCATAGGCGGCAAGGAAAATCCGTCTTCAATGCGCGCTGTTACGGGAACGATTTTGATTCCCGCCAACGTTGCGAAGCCGTTGTAGTTCGCATAGAATGGCTCAGGAATGATCACTTCGTCGCCAGAATCCAAACACGACATGAAGGCAAACACCAACGCTTCAGAACCGCCCGTTGTGACCAAAATCTCATCGGCGGTCACATCAACCCCGACGCTTTTGTAGTAGCCTGACAAGCGCTCCCGGTACCCAGCAAATCCTTCGCTCGGGCTGTATTCCAAAACGGTACGATCCAAGTTGCGTACCGCATCCATCGCCACCTCGGGAGTAGCAATGTCCGGTTGGCCGATGTTCAAATGAATGACATGCGTACCTCGTTCCTTGGCTTGATTGGCAAAGGGAGCGAGCTTGCGAATCGGGCTATCGGGCATGGCCTTGCCCTTTGCAGAAATATCCGGCATGGATTGAATTTGTGAGCGCAAATTTAAAGCTTCAGCGCCATCATACGGTGAGCGCCGATCTCCGAAACATTGTATCCGTCTGAGACAAATTTGAACCCCATGCGCTCATAAAACGGAAAGGCCACTTCGCGTGCATCGCACCAGAGCCACAAAGCCCCCTGCTCACGGCTCCAGTTGGCCGCATACCGCACAATAGCTGCCCCTGCCCCTTGCCCACGAACCTCGGGCAATGTACCCATAACGCGCAGCCGGTAAACAAGTTCATCTTCCGGAAGCACTGCCGGAAAACGATCTGAACGCTGGCGAAACAGCGAGCACACTCCCACGTGTAAACCCGCCTCGCTGAACGCGCCCACGTGGTGCGCATGCTCAGATTCATCCACGTCAATGGTGCAAACGGCAGGGCTCGGCTTGTGCGGCCACAAAACCTGGTGGCGAAGGAAACGGGTTTCTGAGGCGGAAATGGAGCGGGCTATGAACATGGTTAAATGGTTAATCCTTAAAATACCTTTCCCAATCGCGTCGGTCGCGCTTGGTTGGCCGGCCGACAGGTCGCATCAGGTTGCGCTGTGCAGCGCGAATCTCTTCGAGTTTTTGAAGTTGGGATTCCGGGGTTACATCCCGCGCATATTCGGGAACCAGCGCCGCGGCCATTCGACTCTTCGGAAAATCAACCACTTGCCATTCAAAATAAACGGCCCCTTTGCGGATACGAATGACCTCGCCTGCGCGGATTTCTTGGGCCGGTTTAACGGCCTTCTCGCCAATAAACACCTTCCCCTCCCGGCAGTGATTGGTGGCCAGAGATCGGGTCTTGAATGCCCGGATGCACCAAAGAAATTTATCTACACGCATGGCTCAGCAGTGAAGTGAATAATTGACGGCGGTCAAGGCACTCTGCGCCTGGTGCCGATCGGTGAAATCGTGAAGCGAGTGCCACCGCCCTTGTTCATCCTGCCATTGCAATTCCCAAGAGTCGATTTTGACGGAGCGCGGGGCTCCCCGGCTGTTCATCATCGACTCCTTCGTGCGTTCCAACTGAACAACGGAAGCATTGGGCACGGTTTTCCACCGACCCCAGGCCACGATCGTTCCGGCTATCACCCATCCGGTATACGAGCGGCCTCGGCGGGCCTCACCTTCCCAGACAAAACCTGACTCACAGGACATGAAGGCCAAACCCAGCACCAGCGGTGCAGACGACCACGCCACCCCCACATTCGCTTGAACCCAAAAGGTTAATGCGAAACACGCCACCGCGTGCGGCAGGCAGGACCAACTTTGGCCTTCGCTCCAATGCTCCTTGTGCATGCATCAAAGTTCGACAATCAAGCCCAATGCAGGCAAGACAGCTCCGGTGCTCGGGTCCAATTCCCGCGCATCGTAGTACCCGGCCTGGGTTACAGACGGCACGGGTTGGCCATTCAGCGGATTGCGCACCACGTCGATGAATGTTGGCTGTGGCACCGCGGCACCTGTTGCGTTTTGCACCTCGACAAAGACATCAAGTGACCACCGTTCGAAGAACCACTTTTTATCTATGCGGACATCCAACTGGTGAAACGCCCCGTTGCGCTCGGTGTTGAGTCGGCTGTAATCCAACAGCGGCCGCCCGTAAAAATCCCACGTTTCGACAGCCAAGGACTCCAAGTCGACCGGCGTATACGGAAGCCCTCCACTAAAGAGCAAGCGCGAGCCAATTTCCCAGCCTCCTTTGAATTTCTTTCCGCCTGTGACGCTTAAGATGTGCCGGTTGTCCCAGCTTGACGGTACGTTGTCGCCGCTGTCAATGGCGTACTCACTTCGCACAAACGTGTACGCGAGCAACCCGTAAAAGCCTTCGTAAAGCCGTTGCTGCAGTAAAACCTCCGCCCCGTATGACCGACCGGTGCCATTATAGGCCACGGCTTCATTGCCGACTACGCCGAAGTCCGCTCCCAAGTTGGCAAGCGGCACGCCTTGCAACACACTCACCGGTGCGTTCCGGTAGCCTTTCCAAAATCCTTCAAGGGAAGCTACGATGTTGCGTTTGCCCCCCTCCCACCGAATGCCGGTCACAGCTTGGTTGTTGCTAAAATAACGGGCGTCTGCTCCTGCATTGATGCGCTGGCCATTCTCGACGTATCCAAGGATGGTGTAAGCCGGCAGTTGGAAGTAGCGCCCAGTGTTGGCATTGAGGGTCCATCCCGGAGCGAAAGCATACGACGCAGAAAAGCGAGGAGAGAACTGCCGGATCGGATTGCGAAGGCCCTCGCCCAACGTTGATCCGTCCAATCGGAACCCAGCAGACAGGGTCAAGCGCTCCTCCAGCACCTTGCGGTTGAACGTTCCAAATGCCCCGTATTTGTGCGCCTTCAAGTCAGATGCAAACGCGATTGAATCCAACGACCCCTCGGCAGGGTTGTACCGTTGCTCCGAGGTGCTATTGTTGTACTTCACGTATTCGTAACCTGCACCTAATGTCGCTTCCCATCCCGCATTGCCGAATATCTTGCGCTCCACGCGGAATTTGTTCTCAATCTCCCGAGATAAGTAGTCTCGGATGAGTGCGGCTTCGATATCGTTGTCCAAGTGCTTGAAGGCCCGGTTGTTGAGCATGTTTCTGCTCGCTACGAGCGTCCATTTGCCGTTATCCTGGTAATTGTCCCATCGGACGCCTTGGGTGTAGTTCCATTGTTTTTGGACGTCAAGCGCTCCGAGGATGGCTATTTGGTCGAGGTAATTGGTCGCCGCAGTATCGTCAGCAATGGACAAATTCAATTCAAAGTTATCGAGCGCCCCCAGACCGATGACAGTGATTGCATTCTTATCATCGGGCCGTGCGGTCCACTTGAATTGGTAATCATTATAAATGGGCAAAAAGGGTAAACCCAACGCCTCAAATAAGAACTGCAAGTAACTCCTGCGCATGCTAAAAATCAGTGAGGAATTCGCTCCGGTCGGCCCTTCCAAAGTCAAGCCCAAATCGCTGGTTCCAACGACCATGTTTGCCGTCCATTCATCGGTTCGGGCTTCCTTGAAACTAAATTCCATAACCGAACTAAGCGCATTGCCCCGGGCCGCAGGGAAAGCCCCGGCATAAAAATCGATGTTCTCCACCAAATCTACATTTATCATCCCCACTGGTCCTCCGCTTGCGCCTTGTGTAGCGAAATGATTGATGTTCGGGATTTCAATGCCATCGATGTAAAAGCGGTTCTCGTTCGGTGCACCGCCCCGGATGACAATGTCGTTGCGAAAACTCGGAATGGCTGCAACACCAGGCAAGGTGCGCAGTGCACGGCTAATGTCACGCCCACCTCCAGGGTTTCGTTTAATCTCGTTGGTACCTAAACTTCGAACGCTTAAAGGAGCCTCGGCCAAGTTGGGACGCCGGCTGCCAACGACTTCTGCCTCTTCAATCTCGATGGAAGTAGGTTTGAGGACCACGTTCACAACCGCTGGTCGTGCCGGAGTCACCTCAATCTCAAAGACCGTTTTGAGCTCGTAGCCCACGAAGCTGACCTGGATGTTCTGGATGCCTGGGGGCACATCCGTCAAATTGTAATTCCCGTCAAAATCAGTCGTCGTGCCCACCGTTGATCCCTGCAAAATCACGTTTGCGAATGGGATCGCTTCGTTGGTCTGTTCATCGTTCACCCGGCCTCGAATTATGCCAAGGGATTGAGCCGCAGCAGTGGAGGTCAGGGAAAACAAGGCCGTGCAAAAGACGAAGAGCAGTTTCCAATACATGGCTTGATAACAAGCCCCTGCAATTTGCGTTCAATTAGATAATCAAAAAAAAAACTCAAATTCGAGTGCAGGACATCTCAATCCAGGAATGAACGGCTTTATGATCGGTATCAGCCGAGCAAGTCAAGGTCCAGTCGCTTCCGTAACTCGTCCAGCGTCGGGTTCTTTTGCACCATCTCCTCGTACCGCTCGCGGTCGTTCATGAATTCCGTTGAAGCGCTCGAAGCTTCGAGTTCTGCCATTTCAACCACCAAACGTAACGTGTCGTTTTTCAGCTGATCTGCGATGTATTGATTCAAACGCAACTGCACCTCACGAATCTGCTCAGTTTGAACACTGTTCAGCACGGTGAGTGTGATGGTAGAGGCATCGAAGTACAACGTGGTCGCTTTGAGCGTGGTATGGAGGTTCAACTGTCCTTCTGACTTCACGGCCTCGACGAAGCTTTCCCAGGCCTTTTCGACGGCCTCTGCTGTGACCGCTTGCTCGCGTATGGCAGCAGGCTCCGTCACTGCGACAGGCTTCGCCAAGTCCATCAGGGTCGAGGGGGCTGCAATTCCAAGAGACGGAATGGCTTGTCCAGTCGAAGCTTTCGGCTTTTGGCGGACCGGGTTGGGCACGAGGGTGGACGACTGCGTGTTAAGGGTTGACTCTGGAGCAGGAGCCGAGGCAGGAGCCGATTGCAATTTAGGAGGCGAGGCTGCTTCTGTCGCCATTGGAGCGGGAGGAACAGCGGGAGCAGCCGCATCCACGGCCTTGATAGGCGGTGTATCAGTCGACCACGCGCCTGCTTCAATCGGCGTCAGTTCAGGCTTTTTTTTTTCGGCCTCTGTTAAAGAGGCCAGTTGCATCAGGGTCAATTCCACGAGCAGCCGTTGGTGATTGCTCCCTTTATATTGCACGTCGGCTTGGTTGACCGCATCCAATGCGTGAACAAGGAACCGCAAATTCACGTTCGCCGATTGGGCACTGAATTGGGCCTTTACATCATCGGTCACTTCCATCAAGGCCACCGTGCTCGCATCCTTGCTCATCAGCAAGTTGCGCAAATGTGTCCCAAGCCCAGTGATGAAATGGTGCGGATCAAATCCGCGTGAAATTATGCCGTCGAGGATGAGCAGCGCTTTCGCAACCTCTGCTGCCTGTACCGCATCAATAACATCGAAGTACGTCTGTTGGTCGAGGACATGCAGGTGGTCAGCGACAGTGGCGTAGTCAAGACTTTTACCTGCAAAGGCCACCAGCTGATCAAAGATGCTCAACGCGTCACGAAGCGCTCCATCCGCTTTTACTGCCACGACATGCAGCGCAGCCTCTTCGGCCGCAATCTCTTCTTTCTGGCAGATGCTCTTGAGGTGTTCCACCATATCCGGAACAGTGATCCGGTGGAAATCGAAAATCTGACACCGCGAGAGGATGGTCGGAAGGATCTTATGCTTCTCCGTTGTGGCAAGTATGAAGACGGCGTGTGGAGGCGGCTCTTCAAGCGTCTTCAAAAAGGCATTGAAGGCCGCTTGCGACAGCATGTGCACCTCATCAATGATATAAACTTTGTATTGGCCTTGCTGCGGGGGAATGCGCACTTGGTCGACAATGGACCGGATGTCCTCAACCTTATTGTTGGAAGCGGCATCCAACTCGAAGACGTTGAATGCGTAATCCTCTTGGACGTCCGTGTCAAACCCATTAATGGCACGGGCAAAAATGCGCGCCGAAGTGGTCTTGCCCACGCCGCGTGGACCGCAAAAAAGGTACGCTTGAGCGATTTGTTCCTGTTCAATGGCCTGCTTGAGGGTGCGCGTAATGCTGTCCTGCCCCACCACCGCGTCCCAGTGTTGCGGGCGGTACTTCCTTGCGGACACGGTATATTGCGGTTGTTGGGCGGCTTCCATTGGTTGTGCGAATATCGCACGCATTCGAGTGCATCGCCAAACCGCTTTATGAACAGGTTTCCCACGGATAAAGCCTTGGTTTTTAAGGTTCTTATCTGTACTTTTGCCCCCCATTAATTAAACCCGTTCTACATGAACCGTTACGAAACTGTTTTCATTATGACTCCCGTGCTATCTGCCGAGCAGGTGGCGGAAACAGTAGAGAAGTACAAGGCGTTCCTCAAAGAGCACAAAGCAAATATTGTGCACGAGGAAGCCTGGGGATTGCGGAAGCTGGCTTATCCTATCCAGAAAAAATCTACTGGTTTTTACCAGTTGCTGGAATTTGAAGCCGAAGCCTCTGTCGTCCTGCCCTTCGAAACTGAATTCCGTCGGGACGAGCGCATCATTCGCTTCTTGTCCACACGGATGGACAAGCATCATGTTACCTACGCTGAATCGCGCAGGAACAAATCTAAGGAGGCGCCTGCCCCTGCTCCCGAAACCACCGAAGAGGCTTAATTCTTAAAACGACACCACCATGGCTGACAAAAACGTACGTTACCTGAACCCCATCAGCATTGACACCCAAAAGGAGAAGTACTGTCGCTTCAAGAAGAAGGGTATCAAGTACATCGACTACAAAGACGCGAGCTTCCTGCTGATGCTGTGCAACGAGCAAGGTAAAATTTTGCCCCGCCGGTTGACAGGAACTTCATTGAAGTACCAGCGCAAAGCATCGCAAGCGATTAAAAAAGCCCGCCACTTGGCCTTGATGCCATACGTGGCAGATAACCTCCGATAATCCTCAACGATCATGGAAATTATTCTCAAGCAAGACGTCGATCAACTCGGCAGCAAGCACGATACCGTGACGGTGAAGAGTGGGTATGCTCGCAACTTCCTCATTCCCCAAGGAATGGCGATTGCAGCAACTCCTTCCGCGAAAAAGGTAGTCGCGGAGGTTGTCAAACAGCAATCGCACAAGGCTGCGAAAGCGATGGATCAAGCTCAAGCACTTGCATCCAAACTGGAGGGATTGTCTCTAAAAATCGGCGCCAAGGCCGGTGAAAGCGGTAAGATTTTCGGTTCTGTGAATTCTATTCAAATCGCGGAAGCTATTCAAGCGGCAGGATACGAAGTTGAACGCAAAACGATCAACATCGTGGAAGACAGCATCAAAGAACTTGGTGCCTACGAAGCAGTAGTAAAGCTGCATAAAGAAGTCACGGCTACCGTAAAATTCGAAGTCGTCGCCGACTGATTCTGCAGCATTGAAAGGAAAAGCCAGGCCCTGGGTCTGGCTTTTTTTGTACCCATTTTCAATGCTGTAATTGTTTAGTGAGATTTCTCATCTCAACCACTAACAACCGGATAACAACCAGTCGGTATAATAAATTATAATATCGCTCAATTAGGATATTTAGTAGATTTAACTTATTTTTGTGAACTATGTCACAATTTGGCTTTTTTCAGCCTGTGCTCAAAATGATAATCTGATATGAGAATCCTCGTTTTTTTCTTGCTTACTCTGGTTTTTCCCATTGCGGGATTCGCTCAGACGGATAGCTCAACACCTTCAAGGAATAAGGCTCAGACTTCCTCAAACCAAGTTCAGAAGCGGTCAAAAAGTACTTCGGCAACAAATGCCACTTCAGATTCACAGCGCGAGAGAAACGACAAAGAACCAAGTGGCGGTGAATCGAATCAGGACGATTCTTCAACGAGGAAAGCAAAAAATGGTTCAACACCAAATAACAATGTGAATCCATCACGTCCAGCACCTCCATCACGTGATCCATCCATTCCATCTCTTTCGCAAAGAAGGAACAATGGAAAGGCAGGCTCAACTTTCATTGGTAAGGACGGTAAAGAACATCTCGGAGTTTCATTTGGCTTGCCAACTTTTGAAGAACACCACCCTCTAATGGTTCGCACCGAGAGTCAATATCCAATTGCTCTTCCGGTAATGCCAACTTTCCAGGCATCCATGGATGATTATTTATATGCTGATGTCTTTCGTCGTGTGTCCTTCATGATGATGGATCAACTGTTTCCTGAAATTCCAAGCCATATCGGAAACTCGAGTCAAGAGCTAATCGTCTACATGGCAAGTGAATTAAATGGTAATTGGGAGCACTCAACTTTGATAGAATCGAAGCAAAGGAATTTCCCTGACCAAAACGCACTCGGAACAGAACATATCATGGCCTATCGGTCTCCCGCTAATGGTGATGTTGCCGCTGACAACTGGATTCGACACGTCTTAAGCATCGGTCGACATGAAGGAGATGATGGAGAATACCATTACATCCAAATTTATTGTCACTACCCGAAAGAATTTGAAACTAAGGTCCGTCCTGAAGTCGATTACTATTTCGACAACTTGAGGATAAATGAGTTTTCACCCAAGCAGTGAGCAAGACTCAAAAACGTCAGGAATGAAAAATTTACAAACATCACTATTTCTTGTGTTGATCCTGATTTCGATTAACACATCGCTTAAAGGACAAACTGAAGGTGATATATTGATTATTCCGACATCGGAAACT